>JAICUM010000733.1 GCA_025935855.1 Pirellulales bacterium
GGCGTGGCCGTCATCACCAGGTAGTGCGGCGATTTCTCGCCCTGCCGGAGGGCCGAACGCTGCCGCACGCCGAACTTGTGCTGCTCGTCCACCACGACGAGACCCAGCTCCTTGAACCGCACGGCCTCCTGCACCACCGCATGGGTGCCGATGACGAGATTGATTTCGCCGGACGCAATCTGTTCAATCGTCTGCGTTCGCTCTGCTTTGGCCAGGCCGCCCGTGAGCACCGCCCACTTCACGCGGCTCGCCTCCAACAGCGACGCCAGCGTCTCCGCGTGCTGCCGCGCGAGAATCTCGGTCGGCGCCATCAGCGCCGCCTGCCGGGCATGCGCGACGCAAGCCAGCATCGCATACAGCGCCACCATCGTCTTGCCACTGCCGACGTCGCCTTGCAGCAGCCGGTTCATCGGCCGGTCGAGCGCCATGTCCTCGCTGATTTCCTTGATCGCCGCGTTCTGGCTTTCGGTCAGCTCAAACGGCATCAGCCGGCGGATGCGGGCGTCGATGCGCGGCGTCACCGGCAGTGGAAACGCTGGCAGCGCCCGCTGTTCGCTGCGACGAATCGACAGCGCGAGCTGCAACACAAACAGTTCTTGAAACACAAACCGCCGCCGCGCTCGCTCCAGCTCCTCGCGATCCGCCGGTTTGTGAATCGCCCGCACCGCGCACACCAGCGGCATCAGCCGGTATCCCTTGAGCAACTCCTCCGGAAACACTTCCTCCAAATCGTCGGCATACTGCTCGACTGCCGCCTGCACGAACCGCCGCATGTGGAACTGCGACAGCCCCTCGGTCAGCCCGTACACCGGCAGCAGCTTCGTCTCAATCGGCGCCTCTTCGTCCGCGAGGTACGTGACCTGCGGATGCGACATTTCCCACATCAGCCCTCGCATCCGCGGCGCCGCCGTGAGCAATAGATGCTGACCCTCGCGGAACCTGTCGCGCATGAACGGCTGGTTAAACCACAACGCCCGCAAGTGTCCCGTCCCGTCGGCCAGCAGCAGGGCCAGGCGGCTTTTGCCAAAGCCGCTCGACGTGGCGGCGATTTCCGCCACCACGCCGCGCACGCTCTGCATCTGCCCTTCTTCAAGCTGGTCGATCGTCCGCTCGTCGGACAAATCCTGGTAATCGCGCGGAAAGGTGAAGAGCAATTGGCTCGCCGTGCGAATGCCCAGCCGCTCTAACAGCGCCGCCCGGCCGGCGCCGACGCCGCGAATGAACTCGACCGGCGTCGAAAGCCGGCGCTTTGATTCTTCGCTCGGCGTTAAAGAATTCGGCGTTTCGCCCGTGGCGTCCATGCCGCAATTCTATCGCGGCCCGACGCGCCCATTTAGCCCCCCGCTAAACGGACGCCAGGGTGCCACTGGCATTTTGCCAGTGAGAAGTGCCAAGCGAGTACCCACTTCAGCACTGGCAGGATGCCAGTGGCATCCAGTTCGATTGGCATTCTGAACATCAATAGGCCCTCGCTCGCCGATCGGCGACTAACTTCGCCGCAAAAACTTCTGATACGCCGCCACGGCCAGCTCATCGACGCGGTCGTTCTCCAGATGCCCGCTATGCCCGGCGACGCGCGTGTACTTCACCTGATGCCTGGCCAGTAGCTCGTCGAGCCGCCGCCACAGCTCCTCGTTTTTGACGGGGACGAATTTAGTCCCCTCTTTCCGCCGCCAGCCGTTCGCCTTCCACTTGGGCATGTACTCCATGAGCCCCTTGCCGACGTACACACTGTCGGTGAACAGCTCGACCCGGCTTGGCCGCTTGAGCGTCGAAAGCCCCTCGATGACCGCGTTGAGCTCCATGCGGTTGTTCGTCGTTTCCGGCTCGCCGCCGGAGCGCTCCAGCGATTTCCCGGTTGCCGGATGCACGAGCAAAAACGCCCAGCCCCCGGGCCCGGGATTGCCGCTGCACGCGCCATCGGTGTAGAGCTGAACTTCAGAAAGCTGTGCCATGAACGAAACCTTGGCGACCTGAAAGAAGGATCAAAGCGGCTCAAATCTCGGAGCCATCCGCTGACGGCGAGCC
>JAICUM010000252.1 GCA_025935855.1 Pirellulales bacterium
GAGGTCGAGGTGCTCCAGAAATACCGTCGCTTCGTTACGCGTGTTCTTGTTCAGCCCGATCTCACCGATGCCCAGCACGCCTGGGCGATCGAGAAACTCGGGAATCAGCGCGATCACTTCCCGAGCGAGCTTAACATTCTCGGCTTCCTTCGCGTTGATGCACAGCCAGGTGTAATGCTGGATGCCGTACCAGCCGGCGCGCTTCGGCTCGAACACGGTGAGCTGCTCGAAGTAGTCGCGAAACGCCGCCGCGCTGCCGCGATCGAACCCCGCCCAGAACGCTGGCTCGCTCACGCCTACGCAACCCATCTTCGCAAGCTGCTCGTAGTCGTCGGTCGTGCGCGAGACCATGTGGATGTGAGGATCGATGTAGTACATCGCGAGTCTGCCTCACTTCAGTCCAAAATGTTCGCGCCACGCTTGGTCATACTCACGGCTGAACAGGCGCTGCACCTTTTCGGCGCGGTTCGTCTCGTCCCGCAGGAGGATCTGAATGGCCTCTTCGAGCCGGTGCCGCCGTGGGTCGTCGTTCGATGCGTCCGCGGCACGGTCAAGGCGGTCCAGGCCCGCGGCGATTTCCAGAATTCGGGCCCGTAGCGGCAAGAATTCCTCGTTCAGCAGGGCGTCGAGCGTGCGTTGAACGGCCATAGTTTTCGCGCCGTCGTCGGGCGACGCTTTGCGTATGAAGGCGCTTCGTTGCATGAAGCAGTTTTTTCCCTTTCTACCAGTTTCGCCGGTTCGTCGTCCCGTGGCAATGACTGCCGGAAGCAAGCGATTCGATCTGTTCACGCCATAACGGTTGTAGCAGTCGTCCGTAGCAAATCGCGACAAGTCCGGCGTGCGCTTCGCCGCAAGTGACCGTCCTGAACGCCCCAAAACCGGCGGCTTTCAGCCGTCCGTCTCAATTTGCGCCGTAGCTTTTCTATAGCAGAGCGCGCCGCGATCGCCGCCGATTTTCCAACGCAGCAGCATCGCGGCGCCGTTCAGGCTACCCAGAGACTTTAGTCGGAAGATCCCATTGAGTACCGCCGTCCGACCACTCCAGAAAAGTTTCGACGCACTGGCCAAAAGCCATAACGAGGCGGCCACGCCGACGCTCATGGCCGCGCTCAGCGTGGGCAGCGGCCCGGTGTTCGACGGCGCCCTGGCGGCGCTTTGCACGCGCCGCAACAAAGCCGGCCACCTGGCCGTGCTCCGCTACTGGCCGGCCATGTCGGCCGCCCAGAAACAGGTCGTCGAGAAAGGCCGCCCGCGCATGGGCGGCGCTCTGCGCGAGGCGCTCCTCGAAGGCGACGATCAGCTCTTCGCCGCGGCGCGCGACTTTGTCGAGGCCTCGGGCGACTTCGACCTGATTCCCACGCTCGTCATGGTGGCCGAGCAACCGCACAACGAGCGCTCGCGGGTCGCCATCGACCTGACGATGAATCTCGTGGACCAACTGTGCACCTGGATCGCCGAGCATCGCGAGCCGGTCATCGGCCGCGACCCCGAGACGATTCGCTACTGCGTGCTGGAAAGCCTGGAGCGCTCCGTCGAGCGATTCCGCGAGCACCAACGGGCCGAGCTGCTCGAAGCGTTCGTGGTTCTCGCCGGGCCGCATAGTACGTCGCTGGTGTCGATTCTCGATAACCCGCTCCACCCGTGCTACAAGAGCGTCGTCCACACGCTCACGACGAGCCTCAATCCAAACGTACTGCAGCTTCTGCTGGCGATGCTCGCGACGAAGGACGCTCCGCAGATCGTGCGCACGGTGGCGAGCAAGCGGACCGACCGGCAATTCGCCGAGCTGCTGCTGGAAATGCCGCTCGACCCCAAGTGCATGCCGCAGAAGCGGAACCTGTCGAAGATCAAATCGTTCGCCTGCCTGGAATCGCACGAGCTGATTTGCACGGAATTCCTGCCGGCTCAGCAGGCCGCGGCGGTGAAGTTGGTCGCGGCGTCCGGCGGCCATGACGATCATAAGCTGGACTTGATCGAGGTCGTGCTGCGGCACGGCGCCCTCGAAGGCCGGATTGCCGCCGCGGGGGCTCTCGGCCACATCATGGGCCAGCGTGCCAGCAAGCTCGTGCTCCAGGCGCTCGACGACGCGGACGGCGCCGTGCAAACCCTCGCGGTGCGGCAGCTTCGCGAGCGACGGATTCCCGGCACGATGTCGCGGCTCATCCAACTGGTGGACAGCCCGAACGACGACGTGTCGGCCGCAGCCCGCGAAGCGCTTTCCGAATTCTCGTTCGACAACTACACGTCGCGGTTCGACGTGCTGGATGAAGAAGCACGCCGGGCGATGGGCAAACGCGTGGCGAAAGTCGACCACACCGCCGTCGATCGCCTGAAGCAAGACCTGGCGAACCCGATTCGCCGCACTCGCCTGCGGGCCCTGGAAATGGGCACGGCCATGAACGTGCTGCCGCTCGTGGCGGACGCGCTCATTGAACGCCTGCAGGATGAGGACCACCTCGTGCGCGTCGCGGCGGCCGAGGCCCTGCAGTATTGCAAGGCCAGCGACGTGCGCAACGCCTTGGTCACCGCCGCCGGCGCTGATAAGAGCATCGCCGTGCAAAACGCGGCCAAGAACAGCCTCCGATCGCTGGGAACCGACAGCCGTACGGCCGCGGCCGCCCTGGCGCCAAAACCCGTCCTCGCGGGAAAGGGGGACGAATGAACGCCGTGAACCTGCTCTCCACGCTGCCGATGACGCTCGCCGAGATCGGCGACAACTTTCCCACCTCCGGCAAGCGGCTGGACTGGAAAGATCTGTGGGCCTACGGCGTCGTGGCGCTGGTGGCGGGAATCGTCGCGCTCATCGTCGTGCAGCTTCGCAACCGCAACGACATGTCGCAGCGGTGCGATAACCCGTGGAAGCTATTCCGCGAGCTGTGCTTGGTTCACAACCTCGACCGCGCGAACCAGCGGCTGCTCGTGCAGGTAACGCGGGCGCGTGGCTTTGAGCAGCCGGCGCAGGTTTTCCTGAATCCGGCGTCGTTCGAACCAATGGGCCTTCCCCCGTCGCTGCGCGACAAAGCCGAGCAGCTCGCCAAACTACGAAGCCTGCTGTTCTAGTAATGGCGACCTTTAGTCGCCGTGTCAAAGCGGGATCACCCGCGTGCCATGCCCACGGCTTTGCGTGGGCATGTTTTTTCGGCGGAGCATGGCCACTCAAAGCAGTGGCCATGGCACTCATTTGACCGATCACGGCGGTTGAAAACCGCCGCTACGGCGTCGCGGCCATTGCGTCTCGCGGGTTCGTCCAGCTCTCGACGAGGGCCAGCGACGCGACCGCCAGTTGGCTGATCATAAAGACAGCCACCCAGAAGGTCCGCCCTTCGGTGAACCCGTACGCGTGCAGGCCCACGCCCATCTGATTCACGCCGAAGTACGACCAGGCGACGACGATGTTCCCCAGCACGGCCAGCACCGCCAGGCCGCGCTCGCCGATCATCTTGCCCCAGCGGGCGTGCAGCACGATGGCGTTCCAGATGACGATCATCAGGGCGCCGTTTTCCTTCGGGTCCCAGCCCCAGAAGCGGCCCCACGAATCGTCGGCCCACAAGCCTCCCAGCACCGTGCCGATGAAGCTGAAGAAGATCGCGAAGCACACGGCGCCGTAAGTCATGCGGGTGAGGTCGCGCCGCAGTTGCGGCTCCAGCAACCCCGTCACGCCGAACAGGATACTAAATATGCCGAGGGCCCCGGCCAGGAAAGTGGTGCAATAGCCGAGATTGATGCACACGACGTGCGTCGCCAGCCAAAAGTTCGTGTCGAGCACGGCCTGCATGACGGCCATCGTGTCGCCGTCGTTTTGCAAGTAATGGGCGATGAGCATGGTCGGAAAGCCGAGCGTGGCCGCGAGCAGGTTGCCGATGCCCAGCCTGTAGATGGCTTCAAAGATCAGCCCGAACAACACGCCCGCCCAGCCGATGAACACGGCCGTCGAGTAAAGGTTGGTAATCGGCGGCCGCCCGGAAATGTAGATTCGGCAGATTAGCCCGAACGTGTGCAGCGCGAACGTGAACCACAATAGCCAATTGGCCGCGCGGTTGAAGCCGGGCGACCAGCCGAGCCACGCCGCCGACGAGAGCACAAACGCGATGATGTAGAGCACGACGCACAAATAGAACGGGCTGAGCTGGTTAAAGAACGCCTCAAAGCCGATGCGGTCCAAATTCAACCGCTCGGCATGCTTGCGGCCGCTCGTTTCGCCGGTGGCCTCCAGCTTCGACTCGTGCTCGGCCTCGGCTTGCGCGGCCTTCACGACGTAATCGTGGTAGTCCGCCACCGCGTTGTTGAAGGCGCCCGCTTCGCCGGCCCGGTACGCGTCGAGCATGTGCACCCACTGCGTCGGCGCCGCGTCCTTCGGCGGCTGCTTGCCGGAGATGATCGCCGACTTCACCATGTTGTACGTCGCCGCGTACAGCGTTTGCCAGGGTCCGTCCGGCGTTTGTGGCGGGATGCACCGCGGGGCGTCCTTGTTCAGAATGCCAATCATTTCCTCAAACGCGGCCCGCCGCTCGATAATATCATTCACCGACTTGCCGAAGTCCGGCACGTCGAACGCCCAACGCAGCGCCATCACGCGCTGCAGCCGGCCGTTCGCTTCGAGGAACTTTTGCTGCGTGAGATTTCGCTTGTCCTCGGGCACCGCTTCGGCCAACTTCACTTGGCGCCGCAGCTCCCCTTCGCTGTCCTTCGTCTGGTCGTGCAGCAGCTCCGATACGCTGTAGCGGAAGCCGTGCCGCGGCTTGAGATTGAGGGCCTGCAGCACATCGATGTTATCGACCTTGATCACCTTGTGGTCGAGGTACGCCGGCGACTGCGAAACGACGTCCAGCAGCCAGCGAATCGCCGGCTGCGAGCCTTTGAAGCGGGCATCCTCGTACTCCTGCCGGCCGGAGATGAGCTGCAATTCGTTGCACGCCACCGAATCCAGCGGCAGCGTGCGGCCGCCGTCCGCCGCCGGCAGCTTGCCGAACTCGTAAATCTTCGGCTCGGTGGCCGATTCGCGCCGCGGCGTGGCGTCGCGCGCGACCACGGCCATGCACGAAAGCACGATCAGCGCCGGAACGATCGTGTCCCAGCGGAACCAACCGCCGGCCTTTTCAACCTTGAAAACATCCGCGTCCAACACGCTGGAAGCCGTCACGGCCCGCCGCAGCCGGCCTTCCTGCTCCCGCCGCGAGACGAACCGCACGATGCCCTGCCCGAAGTGGACGAGCATCCCAGCGAGCACGATCATGCACGCGGTGTAGGGGATCATCCAGCCGGTGTTGGTCACCACCTGCAGCACCGTGCCGCGCTCGGTCTCGTGATCCCAATCCGCCTGGTACAGCGTATCGCCTTCGTACCGCAGCGGATTGTTCATGTAGATCCGCACCTTCTCGTCGATGTTCTTCTCCGGCACTTTGAATTCGACCACCGACTCAAAATTCTTCGCCGTGTCGGTTCCCTCGTACCGGTCGAACTTGAAGCGGTCGAGCGTCACCTGATACGGCTTGAGCACGCGTTTGAAACGCAGCGACACGGCGTAGTCCTTGCCATCGGCCTTCAGGAGCTCGCCGCCCTTGAGGAACGGCGACAAGAGAAACGTCCCTTGTGAGGCGTTGTCGTTTTTCGAGAGCACCTCGACATAGGCGCCCGGCACATCGAACGCCTGCTCCTTCGCCACGCCGGTGGACGGCGCCTTTTCTTCAAGCGTCCATAGCTGTCCCTCGCCGGCGTTGGCCAGGGCTGTTTCGCCTGGCTGGAGGCGCCGCGGCAGCGAGTTCACCAGGTACTTATCGACGCGAATCGTCAGCGGCACGCCCGGCACGTCGAGCGTCTTGCCGCTCTTGAACGCCTCCTCGATCAGCTTCCGCGGCACGACGGTCACGTGATCCGTCTTCGGGTCGCTCACGTCCGTGATCGCCAACTCGCTGGAACGCATGTCCTCGGCATATGTGGCCGTCTCGCCCTCGGCGATCCGCATCTGGGCTTCGACCGCCCGCTCGGCCGTGTACAGCTCGCTGAGCATGAGCAGCGCGATGCCGCCGTGCAGCAGCACGATGCCGGCGCGGCGCTCGAACGCCGCCCAGCAGCCAAAGGCGAGCACGACACAGGCGCCGCCCGCCTTGGAAAGCTGCCACAAAATGCGCAGGCCTGAGGCGTCGAGCCGCGCCTCGGGATTAACAAACAGCCACACGGTCAGAACCAAAACGAGCGCGGCCACGACCGCGCCGAGCATCCACGCCCAACGCGAGGCGCCTTGCAATTTCCGCCGCGTGAGCACGAGCACATACACCAGCGCCAGCCCAATGGCGCCGAGCAAGCCGCGCATCACATGCCATAGCGTGTTGGTGAACTCACCCGATAGTTGGCTGCCAACGGTCGTGTTCGCCCCGCCGGCGATGACCAGATAGGTCAAAAGGCAGCCGACCGCGATCAGCGCCAGCCCGCCCAGGAGCCGGCCGCCCTTGGCCGCCACTTTGAACCGCACCGCATGCGCGGCGAACAAGTTCACCGCCAGCGCCGTCCCCAACAGCTTCCCGCCGGGAAAAGGGAAGGTCAGGTCGGGCACGTTCCAAGCGCGCGGGAAGAAAATCTTCGGCTCGATCCATGCGCACCACACGCGAAAGTAATTGTGAACCACCGCCCACACGTCGTAATCGATCTGCGCGAGCGTCCCGGCCAGCACCAGAAACAGCGACAAGCTCAAGAGCGCCACTGTCAGCCGCAGCGACGCCGATGGCGCGACAATCGCCCGGAGATCGTCGGCCGCGCTTCGCGACTTCTGCGGAGCGATTGGCCGCGGCGTTTCGGATTTCAGCGGTGGTAATTCAACGGTCGCCATAAAAATCTACCTAAGAATCGCTAACGGGGTCGGGGGGGGTGTTGGGCGGGGGGCGGTTGTTTTTTTGGCGCCTGGCCATTCACATAAAAACCCCCCCTACCCATCCCAAAATCCCCCCCGACCCCGTTAGCGATTCTTAGGTAGATTTTTATGGCGACCGTTGAATTACCACCGCTGAAATCCGAAA
>JAICUM010000236.1 GCA_025935855.1 Pirellulales bacterium
CCACGACTATGGTCCCAATGACAGCGACGGCACGGCCCAGGGCAAGGAACACTCGCTCCGCGCGTTCAACGAAGTGTTCGCCAACCCCCCGCGCCACGGCAGCAAGGCGCCCGGCATCTTCACCAGCTTCTCCTGGGGCGGCGTCGATTTCTTCTTGCTCGACGGCCGCTATCACCGCTCGCCCGACAACGCGCCGGACAACGACAAGAAAACGATGCTCGGTCAGGAGCAGTTCGAGTGGCTGATCGGCGAGCTCAAGGCCAGCAAGGCGCCGTTCAAGATCCTCGTGAGCGGCAGCACCTGGCAGGCAAGCGTCAAGGACGGCTGGCGCGTGTACTCCGAGGCTCGCGAACAACTGTGGCGCGCAATCGTCAAAAACCACGTCGACGGCATCGTCTACGTCTCCGGCGACATCCACCGCTGCGACCTGCAGCTCCACCACATCGGAGTGAAGGACGCCTACCTGATGCCCGAGATCATTTCCTCGGGCCTCGGCAGCCACGGCAAAGACGACATGCTGGGCTTCGTGTACGTGGACTTCGACATGACCCTCGAAAACCCGACGCTGACCGCCCACGTCATCGACGGCAAGAACCGCGAAGCGGCAACGCGCACCGTATACGCCAACGACCTGACGCTGCCATCGGAGCACGAGGATTGAGAATGCAGGCGAATCGATCGAAGCGCGCGACGCAGTGGGCACAGCTGAACGAAGCGATCGTGGCCTGCCGCGGCTGCCCGCGGCTGGTCGAGCATTGCCAGGCGATCGCGGCGACCAAGCGGGCGGCCTACCGCGAGTGGGACTACTGGGGCCGGCCGGTGCCGAACTTCGGCGATCCGGCGGCGCGCCTGCTGCTGGTCGGCCTCGCGCCGGGAGCGCATGGCTCGAATCGCACCGGCCGGATGTTCACCGGCGACGCGTCGGGCGACTGGCTCTACCGCGCGCTGCATCGCGCCGGCTTCGCCAACCAACCGACCGCGACTCGTGCGGACGATGGCCTGCGGCTCATCGACTGCGCGATTACCGCCGCCGTCCACTGCGCGCCGCCGGACAACATGCCCACGCCGGCCGAGCGCACTGAATGCCGCCAGTGGCTGGAGGCGACGATCGACGCCTCGATCGCCCGCGTGTTCGTCGCGCTTGGCGGCGTCGGCTGGCAGGCAATGCTCCGCGAAGCGCGCCGCAAAGGCTGGTACAAAGGCACGGCGCCAAAATTTGGCCATTTGGAGAAAGTGCCGCTAGCCGACGGCCGGTGGCTCCTCGGCAGCTACCATCCCAGCCGGCAAAACACCAGCACCGGCCGGCTCACCGAGGCCATGCTCGACGAAGTGTTCACGACGGCGCGTGCTTTACTAAACAGCGATGAGGGCAAGCCAAAGACGCGGCGATCAACGGCAACGTCGCGCCAATAGCCCCGACCAAGCTTGGTCGGGGCTTCTTCAGGCGATCAACGCCTCGCTACTTCGGATGCCTGAACGGCGTGTCCTGCGGGGCAATCCCTTCCTTGGCGATCTCGTACACCAACTCCCGCCCAAGAATGCTGTGGCGATAGCCATAGGAGAAATAAAACACGAGTCCGACCGCCATCCAGATCACCAACCGCAGCCACGTGTCGATCGGCAGAAACAACATCATCGCCGTATTCACTAATATGCCCAGCGGCGCGACTACATACAGGAACGGAGCCCGAAACGGACGTTCAAACTTCGGATCGCGAAGCCGCAAGATCAACACCGTCGTGCAGACAATGACGAACGCGAACAGCGTGCCGATGTTCACCATTTCCTCGAGTTTCTCGATCGGTGTGAACGCCGCGACCACGCAAATCACAGACCCCGTGAGCGCCGTCGAAATGTGCGGCGTCTTAAACCGCGGATGCACGGCGCCGAAGATGCCCGGCGGCAGCAGCTTGTCGCGGGCCATCGCCAGAAAGATACGAGCCTGGCTTAGAAAGGTCACCAACAGCACGCTCGTCATGCCGGCAAGCGCCCCCGTGGCGATGAGCAAGCTCGAAAGCCGCAGCGGTCCGCTTTCCTTGGCCCGAGCCTGCCGAGCAAACGCCTCGGCAATCGCCGCCTTGCGGTCGATGAGCGGATACGGCTCCATGCCCGTGATCACGCCGGCCACTAGCACGTACAATACCGTGCAGATTGCCAGCGAGCCGAGAATCGCCAGCGGCACGTCCCGCTGCGGGTTGATCGCCTCTTCCGAGTGCGTGCTGATCGAGTCGAACCCGATGAACGCGAAGAACACAATCGCGGCCCCAAGCATGATGCCCGACAAGCCGTACGGCGCGAAGTTCGAGCGCACTGCGTCGTCGATGGGCTTCAAGGTTTCGGGCGTGATGATCTTGCCCAAGAGACCCCACTTGCGAACTTCTTCATTCTTGGCGTCCTCCTCGACCTCGGCGATCACCGATTCGAACCGCGCGGGATCGCCAATCTTGGCGGTCGCTTCCTCGAGATGCTTTTGAGCTTCAGTCAATTGGGCGTCCGCTTCTTGCTGCGTCAGCGTGCCCGCGGCGATGAGCTCGGCCGTGTTGCGATTCAGCCGATCGATGGCCAGTTTCGCCCGGACGTAGCCCGATTCATTCTTGATTTGCTCTTGTTCGGCATCGGTTAGCTCGTCTGGCGCCTTATCGCCGCGAACGCTATTGGCGATTTTCTTGTCCGCGAGCAGCTCCGCGCTGCTGAGCCGCTGCGTGAACGGCACCTCCGTCCAGTTGTTCTGCTTCTCGTTGACCAGCGTGGCGCCCAAGCCGATGACGAACAGCACGACGCAAAGCTTCACCAGCGTCAGGATCGCATTGGTAATCGCACTCTCGCGAATGCCCACGATGAGAATGATCGTGATGACCACCATGATCGACACCGCGGGCAGGTTGAAATACGCGCCGTGTACGGTGAACGGATCGGAGTTGAACTTCCAGTAAATCTCCTTGCCGAAGGCCGTCCTGAGCAGCGATTGCAGGTAGTTCCCCCACGCCGCCGCGACGCACGCGCAGGCCATCGCGTATTCAAGAATGAGATCCCAGCCGATGATCCAGGCAAAGACCTCGCCGAGCGTGGCATAGGCGTAGGTGTACGCACTGCCGGCGACCGGTGCCATCGCGGCGAACTCCGCATAGCACAGCGCCGCGAACAGGCACCCCAGCGCCGCCACGCAGTAGGAAACCACGACCGCCGGCCCCGCGTCCTCGGCCGCGGCCCGGCCGGTCATCACAAAGATGCCGGCGCCGATGATACAGCCCACGCCCAGCGCGGTCAGCGAGATGGGCCCCAGCGCCCGGCGGAGGCGATTCTCGCCCGCCATTTCTTCAATGAGATGCTTGAGGCTTTTGCGGCCGAAAAGTTGCTGCCACCGCATCGTGCGAATGCTCCTGGAAAGCTGCGAAATCTTAAGGAAGCCGGAAAACAGGATTAGACCGCATGATAGCTCGCGGCGGAATGGGAGTTGAGCCTCAGCGGGAGGCGTTTTCAGCGGGCGAGCGCGGACTCGGGCGTCTGGTCAGGCAATGCCAAATCCACAGTCCGCACGATACGGAGACGGCGCCGAATAGAATGAGCGTCCAACGGGGCGAGCCGTGCCGAAGCATATCGCCGGCGTCGCCAATCGCCTCGAACGATCCGACGCCAATGTAAAGGCCATTCGCGATCAGGCAAAACCCCGCAAAGAAGAACAGCGAGCGGCTGAGCAACCGCCCTGCTCCGCTAAGAACGATCGCGACTGCGAGCGGCAGCACAACGCCGATGATCGGACCAGCCCAAACGACAACCAGAGGATGCGGATTGGGCGAGACGTCGGTGCGCGAAATGGTGAGCGGATTGAGAACCACTTGCTGAACTTGGCCACCGGTCGCGCAAGCGCCGAGCACATGACCGAGTTCGTGAACGGCTTCCATCAAGTACCACGAGCCGAGCGAGAGGGTCACAAACAGACTAACCCTCGCTACGACGCTCATGCGCGAATGCCGCCAACTTAGCCGACGTCTACAAAGGAAGCGGACGTGGCAGGTTCGGGAACAGGTTCGCCTTCAAGTCGTAAACCTTCGAGATGAAAGTCGATCGCTTCTTTGATGTTCTCTTCGCATTCTCCTCGGGTATGCCCAGTTGATGCGCATCCCGGTAGATCGGGCGAATACGCGGAAAAACCCGTGCTCGTTGGCTCGATAACGACCAGGTACTTCATTTTAAACCTGCCTGCTTCAAAATGTTGTTCAAAGTTCCGGGCGCCAATTCATCATTAGGCTTGCCAGGAACCGTAACCACGCCGCGCTTCGTGGAATGATTGAACTGGCGATGACTTCCGCGAGTTCGCACATGCCGCCAGCCATCGGCCTCGATTTTGCGGATCAAGTCTCGAACTTTCATCGCCCGTGAATTATATGGCCAGTACCGAGAGACGCCAGTCTGACCAAATGCACTCTGCTATTGGAAGTAAAGCGATGCGATCATTTGCCGCTGCCGCCAGAGACTAGCCTGGGCGTTCTGGAGGCACTGCACGCGTTGCTGAGCGGCGAGCAGGGCAATCTGCCACTGCTGATCCACCGTGTATGTCGCCGCATACTGATGAAAGCTGCGGAACGGCCGATAGCCGTTCACACGGCGGGCGATGAGCGCGAATTCGGCTTCCGCAAGCTGCGTTTGGTTATCGAGCCATTGGATTTGCCGCGGAAAGTCTACGTAGAAGTATTGCTGAAGCTGCAACTGCGTGAGCGTCATGCTAGGCGACGCCGTAGTAGGCGCCGCCAATTCATTCGAACTAGCCGCGATGCTACGCATCGCCGGAGCAGCGGCAGCGACTTGGCCATTCGTTTCGACGGCCATCGCGCAGGTGCTAATCAATGAGAAACTGAGGGCGTAAAGCAACGGGAGGAGACGCGACATTTCGAACTCCGGCAAGATGAGCGTGCGGAAGGGCTAATTCCACACTAATTGCCGGGAGCAGCGGTTTCTACTTGGGCAAAAGTGATAACTCCGCTCCGGGGGACTGTTAGCCCGCGGCTTGGCAGTGCTGAACTAGTTGCCCGCCAGCACGACGAGGTTGTCGCGGTGGACGACTTCCTCATACGGGCAGTGGCCCAAAAGCTCGGCGATCCGCTCGGTCGAGTGCCCGGCGATCGCCGCCATTTCGGTTGACGAGTAGTTAGAAAGCCCGCGGGCGAATTCCTGCCCTTGCGGATCGCACATTGAGATGACGTCGCCTTTGGCGAAGGCGCCTTCAACGCTGCGAACACCAACGGCCAGCAGGCTTCGACCCTTCGACTGCACGGCGGCGGCGGCGCCGGCGTCCAAGAGCAATCGGCCGCGCGGCGAAGCGCTCCAGCCAATCCACCGCTTGCGGGAATCCACGGCACGTCCTTCGGCGAGTATGAGTGTGCCAACCTCTTCAGCGGCGAGAATGTCGATCAGCACGTTCGGCCGGCGGCCGGCGGCGATGACGACGTTCTCGCCCGCGCCGGTGGCAATGCGCGCCGCCCGGAGCTTACTCGCCATGCCGCCGCGGCTGAGCTGAATGCGCTGCCCGCCAGCTTCATCCCGAACGAAATGCTGCTGCGCCTCGCCGAGGCTCGTGATCACCGAAACAAGCGTGGCCCCCGGCTCACGCGGATTACGGTCGTAAACTCCGTCGACGTCCGAGAGCAGAATCATCAGCGGCGCCCGCAGTAGATTGGTTACTAGTGCGGCAAGCCGATCGTTGTCGCCGAAGCTAATCTGCAGCTCATCCACCGCCACGGTGTCGTTCTCGTTGATAATCGGAATAGCGCCGTGCCGAAACAGTGCGTTGATCGTGTTACGCACGTTGAGATAACGAGCACGGTGCTGCAGATCCTCCGCAGTGAGCAGAATCTGCGCGGCGTTCAGCCCGTGCGGCGCCAGCGCCCGGTTGTACGACTCGATGAGCCGGCTCTGGCCCACGGCGGCCGCGGCTTGCAGTTCCGCAAGGTCCGTAGGTCGGCGTTTCCAGCCGAGCCGCCCAATGCCGGCCGCCACGGCGCCGCTGCTCACGAGGACCATTTTTCGCCCGTCGAGCCGCAGGCGGGCGAGCTGATCGGCCACTGCCGCGACCCGTGCGTCGTCTAAGGCGCCGTCCTCGCCCGTGAGGACGCGGCTGCCGACCTTCACGACGATCGTGTCGGCGGCGGTCATGATTTCCTGGCGAACGAGCGAGGTCACGGCATACCTGTTTGCGAAAACGACAAAAACACGCGGCAATTCTTCACTATACTGCCTGCGGCTTCCTGCATCACTAGCGACCCCCTCCGGCCGATTGCGACCGCTAACCGTGCGGTTTATGCTCAACCCTGTCTTGGCGCCAGAATTTCCAGTTCACAGACACTAGTTCCAACGAGGCAGCCGGCTTGAATTGCGGGAAAATCAGCACTGGTGGAATGAACCTTCACGCTCTTGGGCTCATGGCGGCGACGTTTGTGTGCCTCGCTTGCAGTAGCACCAAGGCGCTCTGCGGCGAAACTCCCGGCTTCACCGACAAGCAGCCCCAGGAAAAACCGTTCGTCAAACTCGACGGCCGGTTCATGGTGCCCTACGTGACTAAGCTGCCCGAGACGGAAATCTCCTTCGTGATGGTTCCCGTGCCCGGCGGCGAGTACCTCATGGGCAGCCCCAAGGGGGAGGTCGACCGTGGCGAAGACGAAGGTCCGCAGGTCCGCGTGAAGGTCGAGCCGTTCTGGATCGGCCGCACCGAGGTAACGTGGGGCGAGTATCACGCCTTCATGCAGATGTACAATGCGTTCAAGCAACTGCAAAGCGTGGCGGCGAACCCACCGAAGGATGGAAAGGCGGCCGCAAACACCGACGCGATGAAGCTGGTTAAATCCCACGCGTGGAAAGGCGATGTGGACCAGAAGGCGGATGTGGACGCCGTAACCTCGCCGACGCCGCTTTATATGCCGGACCACACCTACTCCGCCGGCGACAAGCCCGATCAGCCGGCGGTGACGATGACGCAGTTCGCCGCCCGGCAGTACACGAAGTGGCTCAGCGGCATCACGGGGCAGGAATATCGACTGCCTTGCGAAGCCGAGTGGGAATACGCGGCCCGCGCCGGCACGAAGACGGCCTACTCATTCGGCGACGATCCGGCGAAGCTCGACAAGTACGCCTGGTTCACCGGCAACGCCGAGGAAGCCACGCACCCGGTCGCCACCAAGGAGCCGAACCCCTGGGGCCTGTTCGACATGCATGGCAACGTCGCCGAGTGGACGCTCGACCAATACCAGGCCGATCGCTACGCAAAGCTGGCTCCCGGGTTGGTGGACGCCTGGAAATCGGTCAATTGGCCGACGAAGCTGTATCCGCGCGTGATTCGCGGCGGCTCTTGGCTGGATGAGCCCCCGCTCTTGCGGAGTGCCGCACGGCAGCCGTCTGAGGAGGACGACTGGAAAATGTCCGACCCCAATCTGCCGCTCAGCCCCTGGTGGTATACTGAGGAACCCGCCCTGGGCGTCGGCATGCGGGTGGTCCGCCCGCTGAAGGCCATGACCGACGACGAG
>JAICUM010000379.1 GCA_025935855.1 Pirellulales bacterium
CACAGCACCCGCACGGCGCCGATCAAATCCCCGCGCTCCGCCAGCCCCTCCGCCTCACGCTCCAATTGCTCCGGCGGCGCCTCCCGCGCGGCAGCGCCCACGGTCAGCTTCTTCCTTCGCGACCGCGGATCGCCCAGGGCATTCAGCAGCGAGTAAACAATGTGCATGATCAACAGCGCGCACACAATCGCCGCGACCACCACAATGATCCACCGCAAAAAGTCCGGCAGACCTTCCAGACTGTCGAACAGCCACTTAAACGGCGTGAGGATCCACGCGATGATCCTGAAGATCAGCGGCTCGCCGTCATCCGCCGTCGGGCGATCCAGCTTGAAATAGGGCCGCGCCAGCACACTCTCCGCGGTCGTGCGGATCACATCAGGCGGCGGCGCGGACATAAGCAGCTTCGACCGTTGAAACGTACCGAAAAGTTTGCCTACCTAAGGCTAATATCCACTTCACCAAACGAACCAAATAGCCGCGGAGCTACGCTCCGCCGGGGCGCTACAAACCAGCGTCGCCTCGCTAGACCTCACATCGCCGGCTCCAGCGCCGCCTCGCCTTCCTCATCATCCCGGCCAATCGAATGGGCCAGATACTCCAGGTCAAAGTTTTCCACTCCGCAACGGCACGAGAAATAAAACACCACGCCCGACGCCGTCCACAGCATCGTCGTCACGGCGTTCAGCAGCGTTTGCGCAATAGCTCGCACGTGCACCTGCGGAATAAAGTTCGCCGAGAACGCCACGCCCAATGTAATGGCTCCCATCACTAGACCCAGAACCATGAGCGTCCCCATGTTCGGCCGCACCAACTGCTTACTCCGGCCGAGCGCCTTCTGGCCGGAAATCTCTTCGATGATCACCACGTGCTGAGACAGCCCAAACCACAACGCGAACAGGATGCCCGGCACGATGCACAGAATAAGCCCGCCCCAAATCGCGAGCCACATCAGGATTGTCGTCCCAACCAACGGCGCGAACCGACTAAGCGCGTGACGTAACGCCCCGCCTGCCGATACCGCCTCGCCCAGATACAGCCGCGCCACCGCGTGAATCACCGCCGCATTGGTCAGCGGGATCACGAAGAGCCCACTTAAAATCCCAAGCCCGATCACCAGCGGCATGAACGTGCCCTGCTGCTCCATCATCACCCGATAATCCTCGGCCGTCGGCGCGGCGGGCAACTGCGGCGACATGGCCAACACCAAAAAATTCTGCAACAGCGTGAACGGAATCAACAGGCACGCCATGATCTTGAAGAGCAACCCAAAGTGATCCCTCACGATCGCAATCGACTGATCAAGAATGCCGCCGAGCCCGAGATGCTGGATTTTGTAGGCCATCGTCCTTGCCTATGGAGTGGGAGAAGTGAGAAGTGATGAGCACCAACAAAAAATCCCGCCGCGCGGCCCCCAAGCTGGCGAGCATTCTAGCCGCAACGCAAGCCCATCGCCACCTTTTTTCGCAGCTTATTGACCCCAGCATCTCCCAGGATGATGCAAGTGACGGCGCCCATGTACACGAGGGTCATCATTCCGAAATGTCCCGGAGGGACAAATGACCATAGCCCAGCACCTTCAGTGCTGGGTAATCGCGATTCCACGAGTCTGTAGTCCCAGAGGGACGGCTGAGGGACGTTCATTCCATGGTCCAAGGTTTTCAATCGTCCCTCGGGGACTACGCGAAATGTATCGGTCGCCCGTTTCCCAGCACTGAACGTGCTGGGCTATTCTCGCATGGTCCCTACGGGACGAAGACAATGCCCGCAAATGCACAAGCGTGTTTCATGCGAGGGCAAGCGTGCCCGTCAATGAGCGCCAAGGTCTTAAAGGCGTGAATGGCCTCGCTATTAAAGCCCAGGACGAAGTCCTGGTGACTCCCGCCCCCTTCAAGCGTCCACCCTAAACACTCCGCACCACCCGCGCCGGATTCCCCACCGCCAGCACGTTCGCCGGCAAGTCGCGCACCACCACCGCCCCCGCCCCGACGACCGTGTTCTCACCAATCGTCACGCCCGGGCAAACGATGACCCCGCCGCCCAGCCACACGTTGTCCCCAATCGCAATCGGCCGCGCCCCTTCCCACTTCGCCCGCCGCGGCTCCGCCTCGACCGGATGCGTCGCCGTCAGCAACTGAACGTTCGGCCCAATCTGCACGTCGTCGCCAATCGTGATCCGCCCGACGTCGAGCGCGATCAGCCCCCAATTCGCAAACGTGCGCGCCCCGATGAACGTCTGATATCCATAATCACACCGAAACGGCGGCCGGATAACCGTCCCCTCGCCAATCCCGCCCAGCAGCTCCCGCAAAATCCGCAGCCGCCCCGCATGATCATCCCCGCCCGCCGCGTTGAACTCCGTCACCAACACCGCCGCCCGGTTACCTTCCCGCGCCAACTCCGGATCGTTGGCAATGTACTGATCCCCGGCCAACATCCGCTCATGGTTACTCCGCCCGTCAGCCTGAAATTGCTCGTCCATGCCACAGAGTATACCCGCACCGGGAGGGCGCGCCTCCCGCCGAGCCGCACCTCAGGTACACGCCCCCGCTCAACAGCGCTCCGAGCCACAACGTCATCGATCCCAGGCCTAAAAGGCCGCGCTATGAAAGCCAAGGACGAATCGCATTATGCACCTGCTAACGCAGGTCGTGGCCGACGGAGCTAGGATGAATGCCGTTAATAGCCCCGGCATTCATGCCGGGGTAACGGAACAGCACCCTCATCGGCCGAGCGCAAAGCGCAGTTACCAATCGGCGATTGGCCGAGGCCGCAGCGAGCCGTGGATGGTTTCGGCCTCGGCCACGCTCCGCTGGAACCCAGAGTCCTTCATTCGGCCGTAGGAGCGAATTGCCTCAACAACCCCGGCATAAAATGCCAGGGTTATGAGTCGTAAGCATTTGCGCGTCACTAGCGCCGGTGCAGCTTGCGGATGCATATCCTTGGAGATCTTGTTTTTAGCCACCCGATAGTGTACACTAGTATCCGATTTCCCGCGCCTCTCGCCGATTGCCAGCCCGCGCCCAACCCAAACTGCCTCAACGTATGCGCTCACACGGCGGGCTCACATCATGTTCCCGACACATGTCACTAAACAATCAGCGCCTAACTTCCGCCGCCCCAACAACTAAGAATTCTGTCAGCAAAAATGCACTCGCGACAAAATGCACACAGCGACAAAACACCATGTCCACA
Organism: Pirellulales bacterium; assembly: GCA_025935855.1. Lineage (GTDB taxonomy): Bacteria > Planctomycetota > Planctomycetia > Pirellulales > Lacipirellulaceae > Lacipirellula. The sequence continues at coordinate 3,196 of JAICUM010000379.1, forward strand.
TCCGCAATTCCCTCAAGCCCAAAACTCGCGCCGCGCAACTCCTCTCCTCGCAAGGCGCACACGCCGCCCATCAAGCCTTTTGGGACGGCGCCCCCCGTTTCATGCGGCGACCCACCTCCCAAAACGGACAAAACCCAGCCACCCGCCCACTGCACTTAACAAAAGGTCAAGCGACGGGCGCCCTACCACGACACGCATCCGCGGCCCATTATAGAAGTATCTGCCCACGCATCCGCAACGGAGAAGAAGCTTGATGAGAGGTCGCACCGCTTGCTTGTTGTTGGTCCTGTTCGCTAGCTCGCTCGCCGGCCGCGCGCTCGCCCAGCCGCTCGTGGCCGAGACGCCGGCCCTCACGCCCGCCGAGGAAGCCAAGAAAATTCACCTCCCGCCGGGCTTCGAGATCGAGCTAGTCGCCTGCGAGCCCGACATTCACAAGCCGATGAACCTCGAGTTCGACGCCCACGGCCGGCTGTGGGTCACGCACAGCCTCGAATACCCCTTCCCGGCCAAAAGCGACGACAAGGCCCGCGACGCGATCACGATCTTCAGCGACTTCGCCGCCAACGGCAAAGCACAAACCGCCCACCGCTTCGCCAAGCACCTGAACATCCCCATCGGCATCATGCCGCTCAGCGACCGCGAAGCCATCGCCTGGTCGATTCCGAACATCTACCGCCTCACCGATTCCAACGGCGACGGCGTTGCCGACCAGCGCACGGTCGCCTTCGGCCCGTTCGGGGTGACCGACACGCACGGCGATCAGAACGCCTTCACGCGTTGGATCGACGGTTGGGTGTACGCCAACCACGGCTTCAGCAACGACAGCCACGTGAAGAAAGGCGGCGTCGGCGAGGACGTGCTCCACATGAACTCGGGCAACACCTACCGCTTCCGCGCGGACGGCTCGGCCATCGAGCAGTTCAGTTGGGGCCAGGTGAACCCCTTCGGTCTGTCGTTCGACCCACGCGGCGACCTGTACTCAGCCGACTGCCATTCGCGGGCTGTCACGATGCTGCTCCGCGAGGGCTACTACCAGAGCTTTGGCAAACCACACGACGGCCTCGGCTTCGCCCCTGAAACGACGAACATCGACCATGGCGGCACCGGCATCGCGGGCGTGGTCTACAGCACGGCCCCGGACTTCCCGCGGGAGTACCGCGATGTGTTGTTCGTTGGCAACGTCATCACGAACTCCGTCCACTGCGACCGGCTAAAGTGGACCGGCTCGACCCCGTGGGTCACCAAGAGCGAGCCGTTCCTCACGAGCGACGATCCCTGGTTCCGGCCGGTGGACATCCAGCTCGGCCCCGACGGCGCCCTGTACATCGCCGACTTCTACAACTGCATCATCGGCCACTACGAAGTGCCGCTCACGCACCCGAAGCGCGACCGCGAGCGCGGGCGCATCTGGCGCATCGTGTATCGCGGCGAAGCCAAGGCAAACGATTCGTCTCTCGCAAAGAACGAGTCGATGCCCGATTTGGCGAAGCTTTCGGCTGATGAGATTTTCGCGCTGCTCAAGCATCCGAATCTCACAGTCCGCACGCTGGCGACAAATTCTCTCGTCGATCACCACGCGAAAAAGGCGGCAGAGCTTTCGACGGAGCTACTGAGCCGATCGCCCGACAATGCGTTTCAAGCGGCGCACGCGGTGTGGATTCTTCAGCGGACGAGTGGACTGACCCAACAGTTAGCGCAGCGACTGCTGTCGGCGAGTTCACCCGAGCTTGTGCAGTTGCATACTGTCAAAG
>JAICUM010000112.1 GCA_025935855.1 Pirellulales bacterium
AGTGTGGAGCCGTTGAACTCATCGTTCCAAATTTGCGTCCAGCCGGGCGGGCCGGCCAGTGCGGCGTTTGCCGTCGCGACTAGAGCGAGCCAAGCAATAATGCAGGCCACCTTGGCAAGGCGGAGGAGCGAGAATTGCGTTGGGCCTCTAACCACTTTTCAGCTCCAAGTTTAATTCGTTCTTGCCGGGCTTGATGGTGGCGCGAAGATCAGACGTCTTACTGCTGGTGTACTTCTGAGGGGTCAGCAACTTGCCGGGCATTGGTTCCCCGCCTCTCGGGCTGACGATCACGTCGCCACGCGATTGAACGGTCACGATATAGTCGCCTGGCTCAAGCCCTTCCATGCTTCCGGATCGAATGGCAAAGGCGCCGTCCGGCTTGATTGAAGCGGCGGCGCCGGCGCCGCCATTCACGGGCACAAGCGTGATGCTACCATGATCCAGCGGCTTGCCATCATAGGTCACCACTCCCGTGGCGGAGGAAGAATGACCGCCGCCGCACCCACTGCTGCTCGCCACGAAAGGCGCTAGGGCGAACGCGGCAAGGAGGGATTTGAAATGGCCCCAGGAAGCGCGCTCATCCATTGACGGAATCATTCCAACCTCGCTAGATCTTCTCGGTTGCGAGTGGAGAGTCCGCGGTAAAGCTTGTGATCGACCCCTTCGTTCATAAAGTGAACGGAGCCATCCACCATTGCAAAATTGACGCCACCGGGATGGCGGCTGCGAAAACCGCGAACCTCGAACCAATTGTCGTGCAGCCACTTATCAGAGGTATCGTCGGGATACCAATTGAGCTGTTGGCTGCAGCTCGCCCAATCGCCGTCAGAATAATAAGCGGCAGAATGGGGGTCGATTTCAACCACGGATTCGCCGACGGCAAAGGTATTCGCCGTACCGTCGGTCACGCTTTTAAGAGTAATTGGCGTGAAATAAGTATTTCGCCAAAACATGCCCGTGCAGCCAGTGCGATCGTGGCAGTCAGGCACGGCGCCCCAATCTGCATTCCAAACCGGATTGTTGGTTCCCAGGATTGCGGTGTCTCCGATGACTCCTTTGTAGTTAGTCGTCGCGGTCGGCACGGGATTCGTCGCTGGAGTATCGTAGCCGTACTGGATCGTAGAAAGTTCCTTCGAGGATGGATCGGAGGGACAAGACAGAACGGGCAGCAGGGTCGTGAGTGCGGTCCGCACTACGGGCTCATTTCGCCGCATTCCTTATCCAATGGTGAACATGTCTTTGTAGGCGCCCCCGCTTTCAAATTGTGAGTAGAGCGCCTGCTGTTCCAAGTAGGGCAGCGTCTCGGTGATCCAGCCTTTGCCCGTGCGATTCGGATCAAGTCCGCCGCATTGCTGGCCCACGTAATCAATTTGGCCGCTGTCGTAATTTGCGAATTCATTTCCCTCGCATTGCCGAGTTCCATCGTAGGGCACGCTGATCGGGAATCGCTTTTTCGCACTCTCGTAATTCTGGACGGCGAGGCCGAGATTCTTAAGGTTGTTAGAGCAACTCATCCGCCGCGCCGCCTCGCGCGCCGCCTGCACGGCGGGGAGCAGCAGCGCCACGAGAACGCCGATGATGGCGATCACCACGAGCAATTCGACCAAGGTAAATCCGCGCCGCGCGCGACGTGTGGCTGACATGGCCGCCCTACCCTTCCTGTTACGCGGGGCGTCTTCGGCTGGCGGCGAGAGCCGCGCACCCGGCCAGCGTTAACAACCAGGACGCCGGCTCGGGCACGGCTCCTGCGGCGGCCGCCGCGAACGCACCGCCGAAGTGGGACTTCCAAATGGCAAGGTCCGCGGCGTTCACGGCGCCGTCGTTGTTCGCATCGCCGGTTGCGTGGCCTCCGTTTGCACCGGAATTGCGTTGCCAGATGATGAAGTCGGCGCCATCCACCTTACCGTCGCCATTGAAGTCGGCGTTCTCGACTGGAGCGTTGTTCATGATCTGGCGGAGCTCGGCGTTATCGAACCACGCGGCGCCTGGATCGACGGTGTTGCCGTCGTGCGCGAGCTGGATAAAGAACAAATTGATGCGGGCGTAGGCCGTACCAGCCGGCGCTACGCCGTCGACGGAGTATTGCACCCATTCGTCCTGGATCATGTTCGTGTCGCGGCCGTCGAAGATGGCGGTTTCTTGCTGGTTCGCGCCGGGGCTGAAGTTGACCGAGCCAATCACCTGGTTCGAGGCGTCGCAGAACTGCATGGTGATGGTGGTGTAGTTCTGGCGGCCGAGAATGGGGTCGAAACTGGGAGCCTGGGCCCAGACCGAGCCCTCAAATTCCTGCCCCGGCGAGGCGGGCACGTTCTGGAAGGCGCCGGAAGCGTCGGTGCTGCTGTGAAATGGGCCGTAAACCTTCAGGCTGACGTCGCCGTCCTGGGCGGCGAGTTGGATTCCGTCGTAGCCGGCATTATTGAAAAGCTGCCAGCCGCCAATGCCGCCGGCCGCCTGCGTTTGGCTTTCGAAACTTGGGTCCACGAGCAGGTTCGGTCCGAGCGTCGTGTTCAGACGCTCGACCTGCACCTTGTCGAGTTCAACGCGATAGGTCGTGCCGGGAGCGCCGGTCGGCGTCAGGCCGGCATTGTAGGCCGCGGCGAAGGTGTTGTCCGGCGCCCAGAAATTCCAGTGCGCCTGCATGGGGTCGTTCGGCACGTCGCCGCCGGTGACGGTGCGCACGAGCGTGTTGTCGATGTACCACTTCACGCTTCCTGGCGTCCAGTCGGTGCGGTAATCGTGGAACTGCGAAATGTCGAAGCCTGTGGGGTTGGCGATCGTCTGGCCGCTGCCGGCGCTGGCGAAGCTGCCGTCGTTCCACACGTTGGTGAATGTATTGTCGGTCGGCCCGGCGGAGTTGTTGGTGATGAGCTCGTGATCGATTTCGTCGCGGACCAGGGTGCCGGGCGGATTCTCCCGCGTGACTTCGTAGAGAAAGGGCGCCGCGACCATGCCGCCTTGCGCCGCGGTGGCGGCGTCGACCCGCATGCGAGTGGTCATCCGCAGCCCGCCGCCGAGGGCATAGTTTCGCTTGGTGAGCAAATCCGTTCCATAGAAGCTCGCGTTCGTGGGGTCGAGTGGGTTATTAGTGCTCAGCTCCAGCACGGCGACTTTGCCATCCGTGCTGCCGGACGCCGTCGTCGAGACGTTCTCCGCCGGAAGTGCATTGCGGAACAGGGTGCGGCCGGTGAAATCGGCGCCGCCGAACGGTGCGCGATACTCCGAGGTATCGACGATGCCGTCGCCCTGCGAGGCGATGGGGCCGTTGGTGTCGTCGAAGTTGTCGAGGAGCAAGACTTGCGCACGAGCGGCGCCCGCCATGAGAGCCGTTAAAACGAGAGCCGCTGAGCAGTTCTTTAGAAGCCGGTTGCCGCCATTGCGAGAGTTCATGGAACGCCGTCCCTCGAAGTGATACTCGAAAAGTCGTAGGTCACGTTGGCCGATCGCACGGCGGCGCGGCCTCCGAAATGCCGCGCCGGCCGCGATGGGCGTTCTTCTTCCGGGCTTGCCGCAAGTCCACCGATCGCGGTGGGCCTGGTTGCCGCGGCACGCTGCCGCGACGTTGACTGCGCCGAGCGGAAGAGCGCCGCCTTCCGCGCGTCCGGTCAACAAGCTACTTCATCGTGTTTGGTTGTTGCCCCAGAGCCAACAAATGGGCAGGAAACAGATAAGTAACTTTTTCACGTTGTAACGCTCTGGCGATCCGCTGTCAAACATTTTGCCGCGTCTTCAGTCTTTGCGTGGCTCTACGTCTTCGCGGTGGCAAATGACTTCATTCCGTCAATTTGGCGATAGAAAAGGCGTTTTTGCAGGCTTGCTGCCAGATTTCACTTGACCTTCCACCGAACCGGAGTAATGTGATTGTAACTGTTTCATTTTCGTGCGGTGTGTTTCTCATGGCATCCATCCGCGAAGTCGCCAAAGAAGCCGGCGTGTCGATCGCCACCGTCTCACGCGTCATCAACGGCCGCGGCGCCGTGGCGCCTCACTTGCGCCGCCAGGTGCTCGATGCCGTGACGCGCTGTGAGTATTCGCCCGCCGTGGGCGTGCGGACGAAGAATTCCATCGCGCTTGTCTACACTGGTCCCTTCACACCCGGTTCTCCCTACGACTCGGCGTGCATCGACGGCATGGTCGATGCGATGCGGGAGAGCTCGTTCGATTTGACGATTGTCGATCTTCGCCGCGATCGGTCGCCGGGCGAAACCTTTCGGCAGTTCTTTGCGCGCAAGGGGATCGGCGGCGCGGTGCTGCGATCGACGGCCCTCGAACGAGACGTCGTCGAGGCGATTGCCAGCGAAGGGCTGCCGGTCGTTGCACTCGGCGACCACTACGAAAGTGCTTCGCTGCCGTTCGTATATGCCGATTCGTCTGCGGCGAGTCGGCAGGCGATTGAACATCTGCTTGCCCTCGGTCACACGAGAATTGCATTCGCGGCATGCGAGCGCGAAGACGGCGATCACCGCGACCGCTATGAAGCGTATCGCACCACGCTGGAATCGCGCGGCCTGCTGCATCCCGATCTCATCGGCCGCATTCCGCCGCATCGCATGGACGGCGAAAAGCTGATTCGCAGCTTGATGGGGATGCCCGACCGGCCGACGGCGGTGTTCATTGCCGATCCGCTAGTGGCCGTGGGCGCCATCAACGAAGCCCATCGCATGGGCGTGAAGATTCCGGAGGATCTGTCCATCGTCGGATTCGATGATACTGACATCCGTGCGCTGACGTATCCGAAAATGACCTCGGTGTGTCAGGACTCGCGGCAATTGGGCGAACGGGCCCTTAAACACGTGTTGCGATTAATCGCCGGCGAGCCGGAGCGGCGCCGACCGGCTGACCATCACGCGGCCTGGTTCGAGATCAACGAGACGACGGCGCCGCCGCCGGAAGTTGCTTACCATGTGCTGCCGAATCGCACGCGCCTGGCGGCAAGCCCCATCACTGCCAGCTAACACGGCTCGCCACCGTAAGCGCACGCCTTAGTCTTGCCGCGGTTGCTCGACATTCTTGAATTCAACGCCGCGGGCATACTCAAGCACGTTCGGCTTGTCAGCGCTTTCAAAGCGGCTGTTCGAGATCAGCACGTTCTCAACGGGCCGCTCTTCGATTCCTAGGATCGAAACCGGCCGCTTGCACTTCTGTGCCGTGATGTCGTCGAGCACGATGTTCTTCACGGTCGGCGCGTGATCGCCGGTTTCGCCGGCATAGCGTAAGTTGATATCGAGGACAGCCTCGGCCACTTCGCCGACCTTCACGCGGCGCACATAGAGTCCGTCCATAAAGCCGCCGCGCGATGTGTTGGATTTGAGGCGGATCGCGCGTTCCAGTTGGGGGCTGCTCATCGTGCAGTCCTCGACAAAGACGTTGCGAATGCCGCCGCTCATTTCGCTTCCCAGCGTGACGCCGCCGTGGCCGTCTTTCATGGTGCAGCCGCGGACGATGATGTTTTCACTGGGAACCGCCAGCCGGCGGCCGTCGGCGTTGCGGCCGGATTTGATCGCGATGCAGTCGTCGCCTGTGTCGAACGTGCAATTCTCGATCAGCACGTCGCTCGAAGACTCCGGGTCGCAGCCGTCGTTGTTCGGGCCATGGCTGTTCACCGTGACGCCGCGAATCGTCACGTTCTCGCACAGCACGGGGTTGAGAATCCACATCGGCGAGTTGACGACGGTGACGCCTTCGATCAGCACGTTCTTGCACCGGTAAAACTGCACGAAGCTCGGTCGCAACTGGCTCCGCTCGCCGAAGACTCGCTTCTTCGGATCAATGCCTTCGTCGGCCATGCGGACAAGTTTCTTCACCGCGGAGCCTTGATCGGGATCGCCCTTTTGCCAACCGTGGTCCACGTCGCCGCCCCATTTGCCTTTCCACTGCCACCACTTGCCGGCCTTCGCCTGGCCATCGAGCCTTCCTTGGCCCGTGACGGCGATATTCTCTTGATCGATGGCATATACGAGCGGCGAGTAGTTCATCAGCTCAGTGCCTTCAAAGCGGGTGAACACGACCGGCAAGTAATGCTTCGCGTCGGTGCTGAAGCGAATCGTGGCGCCCTTTTCCACGTGCAGCGCAACGCCGCTCTTCAGCTGAATCGGTCCATTGACGAGCCAGTCGCCCGCCGGCACGACGACGCGGCCGCCGCCGGCGTTGGCGCAAGCCTCGATGGCGTCGGCGACGGCCTTCCGGCAATCGGTCTGGCCATCGCCGATGGCGCCAAACTTGGTGACGTCGAGCGCGCGATTCGGAAAGCTCGGGGCACGGATGCGTTTGAGGATGTCGTCCATTTGCGGCCAAGGCGCCTGCGGAACGTCAGCCCACGCGCGAGCGACCAGGAACAAGCTTGTTAGCCAAAACACACTGACAAAACGTATTGAAACGGTCATCCGCCTTGGTTCCTTCAAGGGTGTCGTCGATCGCCTTTTTCGGCTTTTTTGCATTCTGTTTCGGGTGTTTGGTTGCACGCCAGTGTGACTTGTTGCAATAATGGCACAAATAACGCAGCTCCCTGCGGGCGGCAACCTTGTCCCAAAGCGGCATTCACTCATCATGGCGGCTCGACGCGTTCGTGAAATCGCGCTCGCCTTTCCGCGTGGCGCGCACCAGGAAGTCTTTATCGAAGGAGTCCTGCGGTACGCGGCCTACCATGAGTGTAACTGGTCGTACATCACGGCGCCGGAATCGTTGTCCTTATCTGTGCTCGACCTCATTGGTTGGCCCGGCGATGGCGTGCTCGCAGCGCTGAATACTGCGCCTGAAGCCGCTTGCGCCGCGTCACTCGCGATTCCCGTGGTCAACATCTCAAGCGCCTTGCAACGTTCGCCGGTGCCTCGGTCAATTGTCGATAATCCCGCGATCGGCGCGCTGGCGGCCGATCACCTCGTGAGCAAGGGTTTTCAGGCCTACGCCTTCTACGGACTCAGCGGCGTTCAATACTCCCGGGATCGGCAGACGGGTTTCGAAGAGCGGCTCAATGCCGCAGGATATCGTAGCGTCGAATTCCTTGCCGATCCAACATTCGGTCTCGGTGAGAACCATTGGCTCAAGCAGTACCGTGTGCTGGCCGAGTGGTTGGCCGGCCTGCCGACGCCGTGCGGCTTGTTCGCGGTCTCCGACTATCGCGCCCGGCAAGCGCTCGACGCGTGCCGCCAGGTCGGACTGCAGGTGCCGGAGCAAATCGCGGTGATCGGCGTCGATAACGAACAAGTGATCTGCGAGCACGCGTTTCCTAAGCTCACCAGCGTGGCGCGGAACGATCAGCTTGAGGGCTACCGTGCGGCGGCCATGCTCGATCGGCTGCTGCACGGCAAGCGCGTGTCGCTTGAGGAAGCGCCGATTCCGCCGTTGCAAGTCGTCGAGCGCGAATCGACGGCGACGTTCGCGGTTTCCGACTCGCGGCTGCGGGACGCCCTCTCGTTCCTGCACCAACACATCGAGAAGCCGATTACGATCGACCAGATCACGCAGCACGCCGGCGTTTCGCGACGGTGGCTGGAATATGCCTTCCGCGATGTGCTGGGCGAAACGCCCTATCAATACCTGCGGCGTCAGCGGCTGGCGATGGCTCGGCGGCTGCTCGCCGAAGATCCTAGCGCGAAGGTCTATTCCATCGCGCAGCAAACCGGTTTTTCCTCCGCCAAGCAGTTAGCGATCGCTTTTCAGCAAGACTTCGGGCTTAGCCCGCGCGAATACCGCAAGTCAACACGCACCTAGCAATTCGCGTCAAAACCGGCTACGCGGGATATGCTCAGCCGGCGCGCAGCGGCTCCAGATGCCGCACAAAGTGCTGCCGCAAAATTTCGCAGTGCTCGGCCGGGTAGGCTTCCAACAATTGCACCAGCCGCGGCCCCAAGCTGGGATTCGTGTACACCGAGCCAAACGTGCAGTGCAGAATTTGGCGGCCGGGCTCGGTGAATCCGCGGCCCGGCGCCACGTCTTCCCAGCGATCGAGGTACAGCCGCTCTAGAATCACCGGGTCGTCCACTTCGTCCGGCGAGGGAATTTCATTCACGACGGCCGAAACATGGTAGCTCGCCTTGTCGCGGTCGAAGCAGCCGCGAGAGAAATCGATGATTTCGCGGAACAGGGACGCGTCCTGCTGAGCGGCGACGCGCAGCGCCTCGAGGTAGCTCGTGCCGGCTGTCTTTACGTGGAAGCGACCGCCGGTCGCACGGGCCAGCGCCGGATACATCGAAAGCTTGTCCGATCCGCTGTGAAGCGAAATCTTGTACGGCCCAAGCCGCGCCGCGATCGCCGCGTGCAAGGCCATCGACCGCTCAAGCGCCGCGACGTCGCCTTTGTAATCGACGCCCTTTTCAAAGTCGCCGATGAACCGCGGCGCCAGGCTGGCCAACTGAATGTCCGCCTTGCGGAACTGATCGGCAATGACGTAGTGCTCGGCCGGCGTCGTCGGTTGAGCCGTTTCGTCAATGCTCAGCTCAATTTCAAACGGCTGACCGAGGCGCGCTGCTTCTTCCTCGACGGTCTGCGCCATCGAGATGGCTCGCTGGAGAGCCTTGCCATACTTCACCGCCGCGCGCTTGAGCGTCGCGTCGTCGAAGTCGATCTTCGTGCCGACAACGTCGACTGATTTTCCGCTGTAGTCATCCATCCATTCCGCGTATTGGCGGGCGGCCTGGAACTTTTCATCCAGGATCGCCGCATCGTACAAGTCGGCACGCTGATCGACGTCGTCCGACGGATCGAGCGTGTAGAGCACGAATCCCGCAGCCATGGAGCGGCGAATGTCGTCAGCCGTCTTCAAATGATCCGCATCCGCGGACCAGGGATCGCGGTAATCCAACTCCACCAATGCGTCGGCGGCAGCCCCCATCACCGTCTCGGCGCCACGGCCGGTGCGCGTCATCTCGCGGACAGATTGCTGGGCGAAGACGCCGCGAATCGGCCCGCCCGCCTCACGCAGCGCCGCCACGTGCCCCGGCGTTCCCAGGCCGAGCCGATCGCCGAAGCCGACGCTCGGCGCCAAGCCCAGCGGCGACGGCGCCAGGCGTGGCTTCGCCGCGGTCGATTTCACGGGAGCGGCCGTGCCGCCCATGGCGTGGCCCGGAGTCATTTCGCACCGGCTCCTAAAAAGTTCTCAAAATTGCCGTGCATCAACAGTTGCACGTCCCGGCGAATTTCCTGCTCGCTTGGCTGCCAACCGGACGCCGCGATATCGCCGTACTTGTCCACAAGCACGCGAGCGATCAACTCGCGGCTGTGATCCCACTTGTAAATGAGCTGATCGAGCACGCGGGCGTCGGAGTGCTGGGGGATGAAGCTCGTGCCCAACAGCTCGACGCGCATCCGCGTGATCTCATCGATCAGCGACGGATTGTTCACGAACCACCAGCAGCCGAAGATCATCAGATTGCCGAACTTCCGCGCCGCCACGGCCAGCTCATGCTGGTTTTCGCGGGCGAGCATCGTACACAGGAACCGGTTCGCCGGGAAGTCGGCGCACAGCCGCGCTACGCTGGCCACGTCGGCCAGGCCGACCATGTCGCCGCCGTCGCGAAGGCCCGGATTCACGCGCAGCTTTGAGCCGATCATCATCGCGAATGGCATGTCGCGCTCGGCGAGCACCGGCAGAACGATCTTTCGCAGTACCACGCTGCTCAGCCGCTGGTCGTCGCCTCCCTCGTATCGCCAATCTGGCGGCAGGCTCACCGCGCAGTAAATCGCCCGCATGCGATCAATCCAGTCGCGAACGAACTGCCGCGCTTGCTCGACTGTTTTGTCGTTCAGCTCGTCGCTCACCGCATAGCCCCAGCCGGCGAGCTGCTCGGCGGCCGACGGCCAATTTCGCAGGAGCGGATCGAACCGCAGCACCGCGGCAAAGCGCGAGTCATCGCCCACGCGAGCATTGTCTAACCAACGTCGGCGTTCGTTGTCGTCGAATACAGCGTTGGTCATCGTGATGCGCGACACGCCCCCCAGCTGCATCACGCGATCGATGTGTTCGCTGGGATCTTGCTCGGCGAACCAGCGGCGGTAGCTGTCCAGATCGCGGCTTTCGACATCAAGCCCTAGCCGTTCGAGCGTCGTCAGCACGCCACGGCAGGCTTCGCTGATGGGCGAGCGCTCGAGGAACAGATTCTTCCAGATGTGATCGGCCTGCTCGCGTTTCGTCATCCGCCAGAACGACTCGTACGGCAATTGCCGCGTGGTGACGACGCGGTACACTTCAGACACGAGATAGTGATAGGTGAGCAGCTCGTCGATGCCCCACAGCATGAGGCCCGAGGCGTCGCGGTCGCGCGCCGAACCGCTGAACGGCGTGCCAAACGTCGGCGGGTAGAGGTGTGTGTGGAGGTCCCGGACGGGCTGTTCACGCACAACGCGGCGGATAAGCTCCGCGAGCTCCTGCTGCGGAACCTTCCGTGGCGCGCCGTCGCGAGCGGCGCTCGAGTTAGTCTTCGTTTTTTCGGTCGTCAACATGCCGTTGCCTCGTCGGCCGATCGCTTTCTAGAAAGTCTAATGCTTGCTGCTATGAACACTGCCCAGCAATTCGCTGCCGCAACCGCCGCGACGCCCCAGCGCCCAGCAGCATACCAAAGGCGATGATGACGGACGACGGCTCTGGAACCGCCGCCGCAACGCCGACGCTCGGCGACGTGCCGAACTGCGATTTCCAAATTGTCAGGTCGCCGGCGTTCACTTGGCCATCACTATTCGCATCGCCTTGCGAATGATCGCCGGCGCCGCCCTGACCGCGCTGCCAAAGTAAGAAGTCCTTGCCATCCACTAGGCCGTTGCCGTCGAAGTCGGCGTTGCTTGCGCTCACGGAGCTTAAGCCAACCAGCACGACATCGATTCCCGTGCCCGGACCGGTGATGGACTGGACGACGCTATTGGCGGCGTCGCTCCAGGTAATGTTGCCGGTGTACGTGATCGTCCAATTGTAGGTTGTGCCGCCAAAGGTCGCC
>JAICUM010000202.1 GCA_025935855.1 Pirellulales bacterium
CCTGCCGGTTATCAAGCGGCGTTCTTGCTGGCGATGGACGAGGCCGACGCCGGCCGACACCTTTCGGCGGCGCTCTTGTATCAGCAGCTGCTCGACTCGCCGGAGGCGGTGAAGATCTTTGGGCCACAGCTTTCGGTTCGCGCGGCCGCTAGCTGGCTGGCGGCTGGCGATCAGCAGCGCGCCCGCGACGTGATCAACGCGCTCGTGGCCGGCGGGCCGCAGATCGTGGATGTCGGCGGGCGGAAATACAAGCTCGATTCCGCGACCAAGCCCATCGGCTGGCTCCGCGAAGCCGTCGGCCAACCCGCCGATGTCGCCACGACTCACGAGCGGCAATGGCTCACCTACCGCGGCAACGCGGCGCGCAATGGCGCCACCAGCGGCGGCCTGCCTCACATGCGCGTGCGGTGGCAGGTGCGGCTGTTGGGCCCGCCGCAGTTGGAATCGCTGTTTGAAAACTTCGTGATGGATCTCACGCGCAGCGGGAACATCGCGCCGGTGGCGAGCAATCCGCTGGCCGTCGGCGATTACATCATCACGCGCACGCCGCACGGGTTGCTCGCCGTCGATTTCCGCACGGGCAAGCGCGTGTGGCGTTCCGAGCCGCAGCGCGATCAGGAACTGGAGCGGCTGGTTCACTCGGCCGTGTCCGAAGAGGACGCCGGCAACCCCGAACCCACCCGCTCGTTCCAACGGCGGATGTGGGAAGACTACCTGTACGGCCTGGTGAGCAGCGACGGCAGCCGCGTGTACATGATCAGCGACTTGCCGATGCCGCCCATGCAGGACTTCGACAACATGGCGATCATGGGTGCTCCGGGAATCGACGAACGGACGCAGACCAATCGCCTCTGCGCGTATGACCTGGCGACGCAGGGCAAGCGCGTGTGGGAAATCAACGGCGCCGCGGCCAGCGGCGAACTGAACGGGGCGTTCTTTCTGGGAGCGCCCTTGCCGGTGGGCCAGACGCTCTTTGTCCTCGCGGAGAAAAAGAGCGCGGTTTATTTAATGGCCCTGGATCGCACCTCGGGCGAGCTGCAGTGGCAGCAGCAGCTGGTGGACATGGAAACGAGCGTCGCCAACGACGTGCGGCGGCGTCTTCATGCCGCCATGCCGTCGTACGACTCTGGCATCATCGTGTGCCCCACCGGCGCCGGCGTGGTCATCGGCGTGGACCTTGCCAAGCAATCATTGGCGTGGGCGTATCAATTCGAGACGACGCCCCGAAACGAGTTTTATCGGGGCCGCCCGGATGACAACAACAATCGCTACACGCGGCGCTGGCTCGACTCGACTGCGACGATTGTCGGCGATCGCGTGTTGCTCACGCCGCCCGAGTCGCCCCACTTGCACTGCATCGAGCTGCACAGCGGCCGCGTGTTGTGGAAGCACAATCGGGGCGAAATGACTCGTCTGGCTTGCGTCGAAGACGGCCGCGTGCTGTTGGTAGGCAACAAGAAAGTCGAAGCGCTGCAACTGGCCGATGGCCGGCAGGCGTGGAAGAAGGGATCGATTCAACTGCCGCGCGGCGTCTCGCCCTCGGGCACCGGTTTCGTCAGCAAGGGGAGCTACTTTCTGCCGCTCACGTCCGGCGAAGTCGTGGCCATCGATCTGGCCGAAGGAACGATTGCCGCGAAGGCCGAATCGCGCACTGGCCAGCCGCTGGGCAACCTCATCTGCTATCGCGGCGCGGTGATCTCGCAAAATGGCGAGTTCCTCGACTGCTTCGAGCAGATCGACGTCCTCCGGAAGCGCTCCGAAAAGAAGCTCGCAAAAAATCCCGAGGACGTCGAAGCGCTCCGCACCCTGGGCGAAGTGGCGTACAACGAAGGCCGGTTGAGCGAGGCCATCGATTTGCTCAGCCGCGCCTATCGCCTGGCGCCCGATAATATGGACACGCGCGACGTGCTCGCCGAAGCTCTGACGGCCGCGCTCGACGAGGATTTTGCCGGGCATCGTGACCAGCTCGCGCTCCTCAAGAAACTTCAAGACGGCAGCCCCGCGCGGCGGATGCAGATTCTACGAATCGAAGCCCAGGGCCTGCTGCAGCAAGGCGATCCGCTCGCCTCGGCGGCCGCCTGCATGGAGCTGTACCACAATGCCGGGCCGATAGACGAGCTGGTTTCCATTGGCCGCGGACACGAAGCCGCGGTATCCCGCTGGGTCGATGGCCAGCTCGCGGCCATCTGGCAGCAGGCCGACGATCATGATCGCGGCGAACTCGAGAAACGCATCGTCGACGAGATGCAGAAGCTTGGCGCCACGCCGCATGGCGAAGAGCTCGCGCGGTTTCTGGATTTCTTCGGCGGCTTGCCGGCGGCCGAGCCGATGAAGCTGGCGCGTGCGAAGGAACTCATCGAGACCGATCAGTTCCTCGATGCCCAGCAACTGCTCATGGATCTGGCGAAATCGGCGAACGAAGCCATTCGCTCCGAAGCGGTCGCCCGGATCGCGGCGCACCTGCATGAATCCGGCAAGCCCGCGCTGGCGTGGGAGTACGACGCCCAGCTCGGCGGACCGTTGGCGGACGTCAAGTGCCTCGACGGCGCCACCGGTCGCGAGCTGCTGGCCAAGTGGTCCGGCTCAAAGGCGCCGTCCCTCGCCGATTGGCCCGACGGCCGCGTCGAAGTCCGCCAGTTGCCGGCCGGCAACAACAATGCGATTCGCGTCCGCGGCCAGCTTGGCGGCGTCCGCTTGGAACGGACCGACTCGATTCTCGCCACGTGCAACGCGCAGTTCACCGCTCGCGGCGATCTGGTCGTGCTCGACGGCTCGGGCAAGGACATCTTCACCGCCAACCCGGATGCGGAGAACCAGCGCGGCATGCAGCAGATCTACGCCACCTACGGCGTTTCGCGCGGCAATCTGCTCATCGTGTCGTCGGGCAAGCAAATCATCGCCTACAACACGCTGGCCACGCCCGACGGCCTCGCGCCGCCGGTGTTGTGGCGGGCCAGCGTCGGCAGCAACCTGGAGATGAACCCGGAATATGGACCTTCGCCAGACAACTCGACGCTCCGCCGCGCCGGTTCCTACCGCGCGCCGCGCTGGCTCGAGGATGGCAAGTGGGTCGGCGTCATCGGCCCGGTGACCAGCCGGGGCATCGTGTTCCAAGATCAGCGGCGGCTGGTGTGCGTCGATCCGATCTCCGGCGAGGCCCGATGGTCGCGCACCGATGTGCCGCAGGGCTGCGACCTGTTCGGCGACGACGAGTATGTCTTCGCCGTGCCGATGGACTCGACCAAGGCGCGGATTTACAGCACGATCGACGGCCGGCAGGTTGGCGAAACGAAGCTTCCGATTTGGCGCGAACAGCTCGTCACTCGCGGGCGGGACGTCATTTCGTGGAAGGCCGGCGAGGATCGCCGGTGGGAGCTCGCCTCGATGGACGCCAAGACCGGCCACGTCGCCTGGCGGCGAGACTTCGCCGCCACACCGGCGGTCGACATCGACGAGGGCCGGTACGTTGCGGTGGTCGAACCGCGCGGAAGAATCCAAATCATCGACGCCGCCGACGGGCAGGTGCTGGCCGACCATCCCGCTCCGAACAAGCCGACCATTAACGAGGTACACCTCCTGGTTAGCCGGGACGATTTCACGCTCGTCGTGAAGCATCCGACGCCCAGCAACGTTCGCGGAAGAATGCCCATGTACAACACGCCTGATTCGGTGCAGGTGGATGGCGAGGTGTACGTCTTCAGCCGCGCGACGGGCAAAATGCGCTGGAACCGGCCCGCGGACGTCGTGCAGCAATCCCTACTGCTCACGCAACCGGCGGACTTGCCGTTCGTGCTGTTCGCGGGCGTGTTCCAGCAATCGGACGCGGGCGGCGGCCAGCCGCGCACCTCCCTGCTGATGCTCGACAAGGCCAGCGGCCGCACCTTGTTCGCGCAGGATGACTTGCCGCAGGCCGGCGCCGGCCAGTGCCTCGCGCGAACCGACGCCGCCAGCCATCTGGCCACCGTCGAGATGGCGGGACGAACGATTCTGCTACAATTCACCGACCAGCGGCGCCCGCCCGAGCCGCCGGCCATGTCGGAGGTCGAGTCCGCCGGCAGTAAGACAAACGGCGGCCTCATGGGAATCCTCCGGGGGGCGCTCGGCGGAAGCTGAATTACCGTAGGCCGGTTTCTCCGAAACCGGCGATCGCGAGTCTCGGAGAGACTCGCCTACAGTAGGGCGTTCTAAACATTTGAGTTCACGTTGAAACCATTGGTCTTGGCAACTGGCGTCTTCCTCATGCTTCCCGCGGCAACGCTGCGCGCCTCGGTCGACGACCCGCAGGTCAAAAAGGTCGTCGCCGGCGGGCTCGATTGGCTCGCCGCCCAGCAAACGGCCGTTGGCCGGTGGACTGCCCAAGGCCGTTATCCCACCGCGATGACCTCGCTCGCCGGCTTGGCGATGCTCGCCGAAGGTTCAACCACCACCCAAGGCAAATACGCCGAGAATATCCGCCGCGCGGTGAACTACCTCGTCCAACGCAGCCGGCAGAACGGCCTCATCGGCGACGCGGACGACGATCGCTACACCTATGGCCACGGCTTCGCGATGCTGTTTCTCTCCGAAGTGCTCGGCGAGGAGGAGGACCAGGAACGGCGCGAAGATTTGATCCGCGTGCTAACCAAAGCGGTCGAATTCACGGGCGAAGCTCAGACTCCCGCCGGCGGTTGGGGCTATGTCAGCTCGAAGGACGGCGGCGGATTCGACGAAGGTTCGACCACCATCACGCAGGTCCAGGGCCTCCGCGGCTGCCGCAACGCGGGCATCCCCGTGCCGAAAGAGGTGATCGACAAAGCGGTCAAATACATTCACAGTTGCACGCTCAAAGAAGGCGCCGTGCAGTACAGTTCCAAGGGCGGCGGCGGCCGGCCGGCGATCACCGCCGCGGCAATCGCCTGCCTGTACAACGCCGGCGAGTACGACGACGATTACGTGCCGCGGATGATGGACTACTGCCGCAAGCAGCTCGACCCCTCAGCCCGCGACAGCTTCGGTCATTGGCATTACGCTCACTTCTACTACTCGCAGGTGCAATACCGCGAAGGCGGCGACGCCTGGACGAACTACCGCAAGGCGATCGAGAAGCGCATCCTCAGCGAAGCGACCGAAGTGAAAATCGGCGACCAGCCCGCGTACTATTGGCAACAAGGCTACGTCGGCCCGGTTTATACGACGGCGCTGAATTTGATCATTTTGCAGTTGGAGAACGCGTACCTGCCTATATACCAGAGATAGGAGACGAGCAGCTTCATGTATTAAAGGCCTGAAAGGCCGCGCTATGGTAGCCCAGGGCAAAGCCCTGGGTGTTGAGCGTGCGAACAAGATCGAAGCCCTGAAAGGGCGCGCTAATGGTGGTGCGACTAGCGCGCCCTTACAGGGCTAGGACTTGATCACGATGACTTTTCCCAGGGCTTCGCCCTGGGCTTTCATAGCGCGGCCTTTCAGGCCTGAAGAAGTCATCGCAAGCTGACCGGCGCTTTCCACTTGTGGACTCGCTACTCCTTACTACTTTTACCCAGTACGCAGGGCCACCTTGTTCCTCACCCCGAACCCTGAACCCCGAACCCTTGGACTCATTGATGCACGCAACCGCGGACGCCAATGGCGATACTCAGATCATTGAAAAACTTGCGTCGGCGGTCGACCGCATCCGGGAGCAGTTGGCTCAGGTCATCGTGGGACAGGACGCGGTGGTCGAACAGCTGCTCATCAGCCTGTTCAGCCGCGGGCATTGCATGCTTGAAGGCGTGCCCGGGCTCGCCAAGACGCTGCTCATCAGCACGCTGGCCCGCACGCTGAACCTCTCGTTCAGCCGCATCCAGTTCACGCCGGATCTGATGCCCGCCGACATCACCGGCACCGACATCATCGAGGAGAATCGCACGACAGGGCAGCGGGAGCTGCGGTTCCTCGAAGGGCCGCTGTTCTCAAATGTCATCCTCGCCGACGAAATCAACCGCACGCCGCCCAAAACGCAGGCCGCCTTGCTCGAAGCGATGCAGGAACGGCAAGTCACCGTCGGTCGCGTGCGGCATCAGCTCAGCGATCCCTTCTTCGTGCTCGCCACGCAGAACCCCATCGAGCAGGAAGGCACCTACCCGCTCCCCGAAGCTCAGCAGGACCGGTTCATGTTCAAGGTGCTGGTGAGTTACCCAAGCTTCGCCGAAGAGTTCGAGGTGGCCCGCCGGACCACCGCGGCGTTTTCGGATGGCGTCATGGCGGTGATCCAGCCGGAGGAAATCCTCACGCTGCAGCACCTGGTGCGCGACGTGCCGGTGAGCGACCACGTCATCCGCTACACATTGTCGCTAGTGCGGCAAACGCGCGTCGGCGAGCAGGGCGTGCCGGACTTCATCAGCGACCAGCTCGCCTGGGGCGCCGGGCCGCGGGCCGTGCAGTACCTGATTCTCGGCGCCAAGGCGCGGGCGCTCATCCATCGCCGCACGCACGTCACCGTGGAGGACATCCAGACGCTCGCCAGGCCCGTGCTCCGCCACCGCATCGTCGTGAACTTCGCCGCCGAGAGTGACGGCGTCACGCCCGACGACATCATCGAACGATTACTCGACACCACGCCGGCCCGAGAGGATGAATTGGCCAATGACGCCCGATTCAAAGCGATTTTTGCATCCTGAGGCGATCCGCCGGATCGGTCGTCTGGAGATTCGGGCGCGGCACGTCGTGGACGGCTTCATGAGCGGGATGCACCGCAGCCCGTACTTCGGCCGCAGCACCGAGTTCCTGCAGCACCGCCAGTACACCCCCGGCGACGACCTGCGCCACGTCGATTGGAAAGTCTGGGCCAAGCAGGACCGGCTGTACGTCAAGCAGTTCGAGGAAGACGCCAGCATGCGCGCCACGCTACTGGTGGACGTCTCCAAGAGCATGCAGTACGGCAGCGGCCCGCTCAATAAATATGAATACGCGGCGACCGCGGCCGTGAGCCTCGCGTACTTGCTGCTCCGGCAGCACGATGCCGTCGGCTGCATCGCGTTCGACGAAGACATCCGAGCTCGCACGCCGGTGCGGAGCACGCAGGTACACCTGGCCTCGATCGTGCAAACGCTCGACGCGAATCCGCCGCGGGAGAAGACCGATCCCGGCGCCGTGCTGCGATCCCTCGCGGAGGAGAACTACCGCCGCGGTCTGGTGATCGTCGTCTCCGACCTGCTCGGCGACGTCGGCTCGACGCTCCGCGGCCTGCGGCTGCTCCGCCAGCGCGGCCACGACGTGCTGGTGCTCCACATCATGGACGACGACGAGCTGGATTTCCCGTTCGACGGACCGACGCGGTTCGAAGGACTAGAATTGCCACACCATTTGAACTGCAATCCACGGGCATTGCGCGAAGGGTACTTGGAGGCCGTCGGACGTTTCGTGTCGAGCCTGCGGCATGGCTGTGCGCGCGACGCGGTGGATTACGAATTGATTCGCACGAGTGCGCCGATGGACGCCGCCCTGGCGGCATTTTTGAGCCGCCGCTTAGCAGCAAGAAAATAATCTGTCCGGTTCCCTCCCCTTGTTGGGGAGGATTAGGGAGCGTCTGTGATAGAAGTCAAGGAATAATGCAAGAAAGACGGATTTTTGATTTACGTCTCGGAGGGCGTGAAGTTCCAGTGGATTCCCTGACGGACCAGGGCGTTGAGGATGACAAGCAGCTTGCGCATGCACGCGGTAACGACGACTTTATAGGGTTTTCCTTTCTGATGCAGGCGTTCGGCGAAACTCCGAATCTTCGGATTGAAGCGTTTGGCGGCGAACGCGGCCATGTACAGCGTGGTGCGCAGCGCGCTGCGTCCCCCGCGGATCCGCCGCTGGCCGCGGAACTGGCCGCTGTCGTGATTGAACGGCGCGACTCCGACCAGGGCGGCGATCTCTTGGCGGTTGAGCCGGCCCAGCTCTGGCAACTCGGCTACCAGGGCGGCGCTAGTCGTGGGGCCCACGCCCGGAACGCTCTGAAGGATGTCGCGCTTGGCCCGCCAGTGGTCGTCGGCGTCAATCAGCTTGGCGATCGCCTGGTCCAGCGCGATGATCTGCCGCTTCAGGAAGCGAAGCGTCTTGTCAATGCTCGCTCGAGCCGTCCGATCGGCGGCTTGATGACGGCGCGTCTGTTCCATGCTCGCCAGGCCGACCAGTTGCCGGCGCCGGGCGACCAGCGCGTCCAGCC
>JAICUM010000133.1 GCA_025935855.1 Pirellulales bacterium
AATCCAACGCAACTCGACTGCCGTATTCCCAAGGAATGCCCGGCGTTGTTGCTTTTCATGGTTCAAGCGCGCGAGACTTCAGGCCGGCGGTCCTCCGCTGACGGCAAGCGGAGCCGGACCATCGCTGTTCCTCCGAGCGCAAGGCGGCGCGGCACGCCGCTCTTTCTCCTGGCAGCGGCGCTCGTTGGATGTGGCCCGCACACCACTCGGCTGCCGGTGAGCGGGCAGGTTATTCTCAACGGCACGCCGCTTGATAGCGGCTCGATCCGATTCACGGCCACGAACCGCGAGAAGTTCATGGCGGCCGGCGCCCTCATTAAAGACGGAGCATTCAGAATCCCGCGCGATAAAGGCCTGGTTCCAGGAACCTATCAGGTCGAGATTAGCGCCCCCGACGACAAGTCGCCATTGGTGATGACGCCCGTCGGCAACGGCCGATCGACGCTCGTCGCCAAGGAACGCATTCCGCCGGAATACAACACAAAGAGCTCTCAGAAAGTGAAAGTGACGGCCGACAGCGACAATAAGTTCGACTTCAACATTGCCAGCAAGCCAGCGAAGTAAATGGCCGTCTGGGGCTAATAGTGGAGGTGCGTCGTGAATCGCGCGAGCAAGGGATTTACCCTGGTTGAACTGTTGGTGGTGATCGCGATTATCGGCACCCTGGTCGCGCTGCTCCTGCCGGCCGTTCAGAGTGCGCGTGAGTCGGCCCGGCGCGCCCAGTGTACCAACAACCTCAAGCAGCTAGGCATCGGCATGCAGAACCATCACGACGCGAAGAAGCAACTGCCGTTCGGCAACATCAGCTGCTGCTGGGCCACCTGGCAGATGCAAATCTTGCCCTACATCGAACAACAACGGCTTGGCGCCATGTACGGCTTCCTGCCGAAGGACGTGGAAAACGACATCAACAAGCCGAAGGATCAGTGGCGGTACGATTCCGGACCGCCGATCAATAACATCCAGGTGACGACGAACCGCATCGAAACGCTTACGTGTCCTAGCGACGAGGCCCGAGTTTATTTCAGTGGCGTCACAATGCACAACTATGTGGCGAACTATGGGAATACGAACCACATCGGCATCGATCATCTGGGGCCGGCCAATCCAGCTTGGATCAAATACGTCGGCAGCCCATTCAGCGGAGATGATCCGCTGCCTCACCGTCACCTAGAAGTACAGTTCCGCGAGATAACCGACGGACTGAGCAATACGTTGCTTGCCTCGGAAACCGTGCAGGGCGTTGGCCTTGATGCGGCGCAGTATGACACGCGAGGTTTGACTTGGTTTGGCTGGAGTGCAGGCTTTGAGACCAGGGCTACGCCAAATGCTACTGACCCAGATACCGTGCAACGTAAGCAAGATTGCGTACTCGAGGCCCCGAATCCTCCCTGCGTTGCTCCTTCCTCACTCGCCAATCTCTTTTGGAACGACGCCCGCAGCCGTCATCCCGGCGGCGTGAACGTTGTGATGTGCGACGGCTCGGTACACTACGTCATCGACGGCATTGAATTGGCCGTGTGGCGCGCCGCCAGCACGACCCAAGGCGAGGAGGCGCTCGCGTTCGCGCCTTGACGGTTCAACAAGGGCGACATCCGCCCTAGTTATGCGGCACATCAATGCCCAGCGCCGTCGCCAAATCGATCGCGTGCTCCTGCTCCTGCGTGATAATCTCGCGAAGCACCTCGCACAGCGCGTATTCGCCCAGCGACTCCGCCTGGTGAATGCGCTCGCGGTAGTTCTTAATCGTTTCCATTTCATTGTCCAGGTCGAAGCGCAGCATGTCCTCGGCCTTTTCGGACGTCTTCACCGGCTTGGGCGTGACGGTCGGCATGCCGCCGAGGTAGTCGATCTGATTGGCGATTTGCAGCGCGTGATCGAGCTCCTCCTTGGCGTGCAGCTCCAGCTCGGCGGCGATCGACATGTACTGGGCGCCCTTGAGCACCTGGCTGTAGTTCACGTAAGCGATGATCGCCTGGTATTCGCGGGCTAAATCTTCGTTCAGAGCTGCGATAAGTTGCTCGCGGGATGCAGCAGCGTCGGCCACGGGAACGCCTCCTGTGTAAAAAAGCTAGGGACGATGTCGATCGCCAGTCCAATATAGGAGTTGACGGCCCGCCTCGTGAGGGGGCAAGCTTGGAGGCTGCAACAACGGCGCCAAAGCCTGCCGGCTGAATTCTCTCACTTGGCGAAGGCGCCACCCTTAAGGAAGAGAAGGACATGCCCGTTCTCGGCGCCCATCACTCCATCGCCGGCGGTTACTACCGCGCCGCCGAACGCGCCCGCGCCGTCGGCTGCGACTGCATGCAGGTCTTCACGAAGAACAATAACCAGTGGCGCGCCAAGCCGATTTCCGATGAAGAGGCCGAACTGTTTCGCACGTCGCTGAAGAAACACAAGGTCAAGCATCCGCTGGCTCACGCTTCGTACTTGATCAACTTGGCGAGCCCGGACGCCGAGCTGTGGAAGAAGTCCATTGATTCATTCATTGTGGAGCTGCTGCGCGCGGAGCAGCTTGGCATCCCTGGCGTCGTCGTTCATCCCGGCGCCTATACCACGAGCTCGCTGGAAGCCGGCCTTAAACGCGTAGCGGCGGCGCTCGATGAAGTGCACTCGCAGACTCGCGGCATCGTCGCGAAATGCCTGCTGGAAACGACGTCGGGGCAGGGTTCCTGCCTGGGCTGCCGGTTCGAGCATCTGGCCGAGATCATCGAGCGATCGCGCGACCCGGAACGGTTGGCCGTCTGCGTGGATACGTGTCACATTTTCTCGGCGGGCTACGCGGTCGGAACCGAGCGGGAATACAAAGCGACAATGAAAGCCCTGGACTTAATCATCGGGTTAAAACTGGTCAAAGCCATCCATCTGAACGACAGCAAGGCGAAGTTCGGCTCGGGCGTCGATCGGCACGCTCACATCGGCCGCGGCGAAATGGGGCTGGAGCCGTTTCGACTGCTGCTGAATGATCGTCGTTTTGCCCGCGTGCCAATGTATATTGAAACGAATAAAGGCGAGGAGAATGGGCGCGATTTGGACGCGATCAACTTGGAAGTGTTGCGCGGCCTGGTGAGGCAGAAGGAAAAGGCTGACCGCGGATAGCACGGATTGGCACGGATGAGAATAAGAGCGCTATTCCCTGTTCATTCATCTCATCCGTGCTATCCGTGTAATCCGCGGTCTATGCCGTTGCAGTGGCCTCGACCAGGATCTTGTTCGCCGCCGCCAAGCCGAGCGTCGTCTCACGCTTCGGCGACAACCGCAACCGCACGGCATCTGCTGCCGGTTCGCGGTCCGCGACCGTCACCTTGGTGCCCGGCATAAGACCTTGGCGTTCGATGAATTGCAGGAACGCAGGGTTCTGATCGAGCACGCGCACGATCCGCTGCGGCCGGCCGATCGGGCAGCTAGCAAGGTTCATGCGTTTGGGGTCGTGGACCCGCCCGCTGCTGGTTGGTATGGGGTCGCCGTGGGGATCGACCGTCGGATAGCCCAGTAGCTCGTCGATACGGTCCAGCACGATATCGGACACGACATGCTCCAAGGCTTCCGCCTCATCGTGTACTTGCGACCAGTCCAGGCCAAGGATTTTGACCAGGAAAAGCTCCACCAGCCGGTGCCGGCGCAGAACATGCAAGGCAAGCTGCTGCCCGCGGGAAGTTAGCCGCACCCCGCCGCGCGGCTGGTAGTCGGCCAGGCCAGCGTCGGCGAGCGTTTTGACCATCGAGGTCGCCGTGCCAGGCGCCACCTCCATGGCCGCTGCGAGCCGGCCCATCAGAACCATTTCGCCAGGATTGGCTTCCTGCTCAACATAGAGTTGTTTGACGTAGTTTTCGACGGTGCTGGTGGTCACGCGTGGCGCCTCTTCGTTCGATTCCTCAAAGATATCTTGCCGAAAGGGTGTTGACTATAATTTGAGCGGTCGATATCTTCATTTTGATTAATCAAAATTGATCCCGCCAGCGGTCAAAAATACAAACATGTCAAAACGGTCTGCCAGATCGGGAGGCGTCTTCGGCGCTGCTCACGGACTGCTGCCCGAGGTCGTCGAGGCGCCGAGGTCGCTGGAGGGGCTGCACGGCACCGTGGCCGCCCCGACGACGCAGGCTGGCTTCTGGCGACAATTTCGAGCGTACACCGGTCCAGCGCTGCTGGTAAGCGTCGGCTATATGGACCCTGGCAATTGGGGCACGGACCTCGCCGCCGGCGCCCGGTTCAAGTACGACCTGCTGTGGGTGGTGCTGCTGGCGAGCATCATGGCGATTTTTTTGCAGGTCGCCTCGGCGCGGCTCGGCGTCGTCACCGGAAAGGATCTCGCCCAGGCTTGCCGCGATTGGTATCCACGCTGGTCGCGCTGGCCGAACTGGCTGTTGTGCGAGCTGGCGATCGGCGCGTGCGACCTGGCCGAGGTGCTGGGCAGCGCCGTCGCCCTCAACCTGCTGTTTCACATTCCGCTGTTTTACGCGGTACTGATCACGGCGTGCGACGTGTTCCTGTTGCTCGCGCTGCAGCGGTTTGGCGTGCGGACCATTGAAGCGGTGGTGCTGGTTCTCGTTACTACGATCGGCGCCTGCTACTTCATCGAAATCTTCATCCTGCCGGCCACCAAGCCTGACTTCCTCGAAATGGGTGAAGCTCTGCTGCGGCCCGGCTTCCGCCAGCCGGACATGGCCTACGTGGCGATTGGCATCATCGGCGCCACGGTGATGCCGCACAATTTGTATCTGCACTCCGCATTGGTGCAGAGCCGCAAGCTGCCAATGGAGGACGATGAGCACATTCGGGCCGCAATTCGCTTCAACACGATTGATTCGACGCTTGCCCTGAGCAGTGCGTTCCTGGTGAACGCCAGCATCCTGGTGCTCGCGGCGGTGACCTTTTACGGCCACACGGGAATCACGCTGCCGAGTGGTGAAGTAATCAATTTCGATAAGAATACAGACTGGATTCGTGACGCATACCTTACGTTGGCCCCGCTCTTGAGCACCGCCGCGGCGAGCATTCTATTTGCCGTCGCCCTGCTGGCCAGCGGGCAGAGCAGCACGATCACCGGCACGCTTGCCGGCCAAGTGGTGATGGAAGGCTTCATGCACTGGCGGCTCACGCCGTGGGTGCGGCGACTGATTACGCGCGGCCTGGCAATCTTGCCGGCGGTGTTCGTCATCGGCGTGCGCGGCGAAGGAAGCGTCAATGATCTTCTCACGCTCAGCCAGGTGATCCTCGCTCTGCAGTTGCCGTTCGCGATGTTTCCGCTGCTGCACTTCACGAGTTCCGGAAAGCGAATGGGGAAATGGAAGAACGGCTGGCTGCTGCTCTCCTGCGGCTGGGGGAGTGCGCTGTTGATTACCGCCATGGATTTGTACGGCTTGCCGGATTCATTGCGATCCGCGTGGGACGTGATTGCGGGCCGTTAGGCCCAAAAGCGAAGCAACTCATCGCGGCCGCCGTCTGGCGGCTAGCAAAAGCTCTGCTGGCGGTTGTATAAATCCGTCCGGGTGGGCATGCGAAGCATACGGAGTAGCGAATGTACAAAAGAATTCTCGTCACGCTCGAAGCCACGCCGACTGATCGTGTAATTATCGATCACGTGAAGAAGCTTGCCCGCGAAATGCGCAGCACGGTCACGCTGCTGCACGTTGCGACCGGCGTGCCGGCGCAGTTCCATGGCGAAGACGCCGCCGGGAAGGAAATCGAGGAGGATCGCGCGTATCTCGCTGAAGTCGAGAATGAGTTTCAGCAGGCCGGCGTACCAGTTAGCTCGGAGCTGGCCTTTGGCGCCCCGGTCAAAGAAATCGTGCGGTGGGTGGAAAAGTCAGGCTGCGACCTCGTCGCGATGGGTACGCACGGGCATGGTCCCGTGGCTGACCTGTTTCTTGGCGCCACGGCCAGCAAGGTGCAACACAGCATTAGCATTCCGGTTTTGCTGTTACGAGCTAAATAATCTAGCAGTTGCGTGCCACGGCCAATGCATTGCGTGGCCGTGCCGATAGACCTACATGCCCACGCCGAGCCGTGGGCATGGCACGCTCGGAGTGAAATCAGCACTAGCGGCGGAAGGAAATGCCGCTGCCGACGAAATAGTCGTTCGCGGCTTCGTTGAGTCCGACGCCGCCGCGAATGTCGAGCTGCACGTCGTTGTTCACGAGGTACGTGAAGCCGCCGTCCATGTAATGCTGCGTGTGATTCGTGTCGGCGCCACTGGCGGCGATCACAAACCACTCGGTGTAGGCATGCAGCGGCTCGGCGAGCCGATAGTTGAAGGTCCACGACTGCGCGAGCTGGAGATACGGATCTCCTGTGTCGTCGTCGAGAGCTCGGTCCATCGAGGTGAGCGTGCCGGTCTCCAGCCAATCGTTGACCTTCCAGCCATTGCACCACGCGATGCCGGGCAGCATTTCGTTCGACGAGAAGGCGCCCGCGCCTGTGGGCACGGTCGAACGGGTGATCACCGCCATTTCCGGAAGGAAGCCCGCCTGGCCCGTAAGCCCCCACTTGGCGCCAAGCACCAGGTCGTCGGCCCCGCTCTGCGTCGCGCGACTAACGCCGAATTGCGTCTGCGTGGCGACTTCATAGTTCCAGACGATGCGCAGCTCGAACCAATCGGCGAACATCCCGATGCGGAACGTGGACTCCGGAAAGGAATGCGAGCGGCTGCTTCCGGTCGCGTTGCGGTCCTCGGTGAACGTGTAGCCGCTTTCGAGTTGGAAGACGCCCCGGCCGACGCAGGAAGATGCTTCCGTGAAGTCGGGGCGATCCGTGACGAGCGGCTCGTCCAGCTTCGGACCGCCCTCCTCACTCTTGTCCGAATTCCACCGCAGGAGCGTCGGTTCATCCGATGCCCGGCTCGGCGTGCTGGCCGCGAGCACAATGAAAGTCAACCAGACAGGCAGGCCGAAATATGGCAAACGCGAGAGAAATGCACACCATGAGCGCCCAGTCTGGAAGTCCCTCCTGATCATTCTTCGGGTCTTCCCTTGCCGATGGCGTTGATCGCGTGTTTGCGACGGAGCGAGCCGGCGGTCATGTCGGCCGACGGTGCATCGTCGCAACGACTCCGTCGTTCATGAACGGCGTTGGGGCGCTTAACGACTAAGATCGTCCGGCGCTGGCGCCGCCTGCACCGCTAGCCGTTTAAGGACGCAACGGCCGGATTGTGCCGTGTGTAAAGTCCGTATCGAATAGGCGGCCTTGGCCGTCTCGCGCTCTTTAGTGGCAGCGTCCGCGGCGAAAAGAAACCAAACCAAGCAAGGCTATTGGTTCAGTTTCGGTTGATAAGCCCTACGAAAGGCCGCCGCGGCGCCCGTGGTCGAGGCTTGCCATCCGCGTTCTGGGTGAAGATTGACGCGCTTGTGGATCGGATGACGGTCATCACCAGTCTTGGCTTGCTGCTTCGCTGCGGCCTGAATTGGCTTCATCACCGGAAAGAAGCCAACCAGGTTAGTTGGCTCGTAGTTCCGGGCCTTGATCATCGGCGGCGTCGATGTGCTCAGTCCCGGTGTCCTTTGGCTGGTGACTTGCATCGGCGGCCGGGTTGCCACGGGAATTTGCATCGAAGGTCTCGTCGCGACCGAAATCTGCGATTTGCCAACGTAATTAAATGGCTTTTGATTCGGCGCGCCGCTGCTGATGGCAGTACTTCCAGGCCTCGAAGCAGTTGGAGGTCCCGTTCTCAGAGCGGACGACGCGCCTGTTCTAGCCGCAGTCGATGCTCCTCCTGAAGTCGCGTACCTTCGCGCGGCCGCGATGCGCGCCGGACTCATGCTGCTCGCAAAAGGCGCCGCGGCGCAAGGCTGCCCGATGGTCAGGCCCAGGGCCGTCGCCAGAACAGCTGTCGGAGCGAAGAACCCAACGAAAGACCGATTAGCCATAGCGATGATTCCCAGTTCCCAATCCAGCAGGCGATTTCACTGACGAGTCCAAAGTCCCTCTTCTATTAGAATGCGGCGCCTCGCCCGGGCAAGTCAAGGATTCTCAGAGCCAGGCCGACAAAGGAATGCAAATAAGCCGCGTGCTCGGCCGCAAATCCGTCAATAACTGTGGATGGCGCGCAAAAAATCGATTTTACCAAATTTGCGATTACCTTACGGAATGTTTACACTTCGACGGACACTCGGGGGCATTCTTCATTCTTTTCATTCCGAGGAGTAGCTAATGAACGCGAGACGCACCTTGAGCTTCCTGGCGGGCGCCGTCCTGCTGGTCGGCTCGCTGACCGCCCACGCCGCGAACGTGGACGTCAGCCTGGACCTCTTCCCCACCAATCCCGGCAATCCTGGCGGCGGCGGCACGTTCTCGATTTACGCCAAGACAGATGCACCGCTGGGAATCGCGGCGATCAACATGTACATCTCCAATGTCAGCCAAACCGGGTTGACCATGGAAAGCGACATCGCCGGAATTATGAACGGCAGCATTCCCTACTCGACGCCGGTGACGGGCGGATTGAACATCCTGTACGGGCAAGACCCTTCCGGCGGCCCGGTCCTGTTTGGCGTTGGTACGGCCCTCACGAGCGATGGTCCAGATCCATTGGGCAATCCAGCCTGGAATGGCGCCACGAAGATTTACAGCGGCATGTACGGCGGTGGTTTACCTGCCTTCTTTACACCCGGCAACAACAGTACCGGCGCCAACGTCTTTGCAAAAATGGGCACGCCGCCGCTGCAACCGAACTCCGTCGTTGCGGCGATGAACGTCATCACCGTCGTTCGCGTAGCGCCTGAGCCGGCGGCCATGACGCTCATTGCAACCAGCATGCTCGGCATGTTGCTGCTGCGGCGAAAGTAAACAACGACTTGATTTCTTCACTTCGAGCGGGACTGGCGAAGCACGGCGCGGACCGATTCCAGCCGTTTCGCCAGTTCCGCCTCGAAGCCGCGATCCGTGGGCCGATAGTACACTCGCTCGACGCCCAGGTAATCCTGCGCCGCCACGCCTCCCCCTGCGTCGTGCGCGTACTCATAGCCGGCGCCGTGGCCCAGGCGTTTAGCGCCTGAATAATGGCTGTCGCGCAAGTGTACCGGCACGGGCAACAGTCGCCCCTCGCGCACATCGGCTCGCGCCTCGCCGATTGCCATCGTGGCGGCGTTCGACTTCGGCGCCGTCGCCAAGTACGCCACGCACTGAGCCAGCGTGAGCTGGCACTCCGGCAACCCAATGAACTCGCATGCCTGCATCGTCGCCACGGCCAATGGCAAGGCATGCGGATCGGCGTTGCCAACGTCCTCGCTCGCCAGAATTACCAGCCGCCGGCAAAGAAACCGCACGTCCTCGCCGCCCTCCAGCATTCGCGCGAGCCAGTAAATGCCGGCGTCCGGATCGCTCCCGCGGATGCTTTTGATTAGCGCGCTCGCTGAGTCGTAATGGGCGTCGCCCGTCGGGTCGTACTGTATCGCTTTCCGCTGCACGCTCTCAGCCGCCAGCTCGCGCGTGAAATGAATCGGCCGCACATCAGTCGATAGCACGCCGACTTCGAGCGCCGACAATGCCTGCCGAGCGTCACCATCCGAAGTCGCCGCGAGGAAATCAAGCGCCTCCTCATCCGCCCGAATTGGCAGCTCGCCAAGGCCCCGCTCCTTGTCCAGAATCGCACGCTTCAATAGCTCCTTCACCTCTTCTTCGCTCAGCGGCTTGAACTCAAACACGCGCGACCGGCTCACCAGCGCATCGTTCACCGCAAAGAACGGATTGGCCGTCGTGGCGCCCACCAGCACGACTGTTCCCTCCTCGACATCCGGCAAAAGCGCATCCTGCTGCGCCTTGTTGAACCGGTGAATCTCATCGACGAACAGCAGCGTCCGCACACCCTCCGCCGCTAGCGCATCGCCTGCTTGCTCCAGCGCCTCGCGCAGCTCCTTCACGCCGCTCGTCACCGCGTTAAGCTGTCGGAACCGCGCCTTCGTCTCCGTCGCCAGCAAATGGGCGAGCGTCGTTTTCCCAGTCCCCGGCGGCCCGTAGAAGAGCAGGGCGGTCAGCCGATCCGCCTTGATCAACCGCCGCAGCAGTTTTCCCTCGTCCAAGAAATGCTGCTGCCCGACAAACTCATCTAGCGACCGCGGCCGCATCCGCGCCGCCAGCGGCTGGGCCTGGCGGCGGTTCTCAGCTTCTTGATCGGCGAATAGCGACATAGGCGGACAATGCCACGGACCTGCAGACGCTTTTTAAGCGAACGGATTAACAATCTGCACGCCGTCAATGGAGTCGAGATCGCCAAAGTCTTCGCTGTAAAGCCGCTTTACGCCAAACTCCGCACACGCTGAGACAAGTAAAGCATCCCAAATCGATGTTCCGTGTTTAGTCATGATTCGCTCCGCTCGCTCATGTACCTCCCACGTTGGGAGAGCCGCCGACCAGCTAGCTCGCAGCTCCGCAAGGTC
>JAICUM010000555.1 GCA_025935855.1 Pirellulales bacterium
CCCGCCTGGGGCGCCAACTACGCCGTCCCCGATCTCTCGCCGGAGTTCCTCAGCGACGACTCGTTCCGCAGCCTCGCCCACGCCGGCGCCAACGGCATGTTCATTTACGGCGACTTCATCCTCTACGCCAAGGGGACCAAGTTTCCCGAACTCGAACATCCTGACGCCGCCAAACATCTGCAAACGCTCCGCGAAGCGACCGAACGCGCGCTCAACTACGGCGTCCAACTGCACTACGTCGCCGTCAGTCCCAAGCTGCCGCCCGACCACGCCCTCTTCAAGCGCCGGCCCGACGTTCGCGGCGCCCAGATTTCCTCGCAGTTCGGCCCCATCCATGGCCTCTGCTCCTCAAACGCCGACGCCCTCGCCTTCCACGCCGACGTCATGGGCCGGCTCTTCCGCGAAGCGCCCGAGCTCGCCGGCCTGGTCTGCATCATCGGCGGCGAATCTTATTATCACTGCTTCATGCGCGTCGCCGGCGCCCCCGTCGGCCAGACGAACTGCCCCCACTGCCGTGGCAAGCAGCCCGAAGAGCAAATCGCCAATCTGCTAAGAGTGACCGCCGACGCGGTGACCGCCCACGCGCCGCACGCCAAAATCCTCGCCTGGCCGTACAGCGCCAGCTACCACTGGTCCAACGAGCCGCACCAATTGAAGCTCATCGACCGCCTTCCAGCAAACGTGTCGCTCCTCAGCGAGATCGACAAAGAACAAACCGTCCAGCGCGGCGCGATCACCAAAAAACTCTGGGACTACAGCCTCGATTTCGACGGCCACTCCGATCGCATCGTCGCGCAAGCCATCCGCTGTAAGCGGCGCAATCGCGATCTATTCATCAAAACCGAAACCTCGCACGGCATCGAGCTGCTCCACTTTCCTTATTCGCCCGCCATTGGCCGCTCAGCCCGCCAGTGGCAAAGCGTCCGCGCCCTGCAGCCCAGCGGCGTCCTCCAGCGCTGGGGCTTCATCGGCATGTTCGACTCCGCCGCCGAACGCATCGGCTGGCAAGCCCGCTGGGATCCCGATTTCACGCCGACGGGCGCCGCCATCCGCGTTGCTCGCCAGCTCGTAGGCGATTGGGCGCCGCAACTCGTCGCAGCCTGGACCCATTTCGACAAAGCCGTCCACCACATTCCCGTGCTAACCACCGGCGGCTACTACATCGGCCCAGCCTTCCTCGGCCCCGCCCATCCACTCCCCGTTTGGAACCCGCCCGAGGCAATTCCTAAAGCGTTCTTCGGAAACTTCTACTATCTCGCCGAAACTGAAGCCTCACTCAGCACCGCCCGCGCCGCCGCCCAAGATAACCTCACGCTCAGCTCGACGGCCCAGCTCGAAGGTCCCGCCGACGCGATCGCCGACGAGTTCGCCAAAGCGCGCGACGCGGCGCACGAAGGCCACAAAATCCTCGCCGCGCTAAAAACCGCCGACATGCCGCCCTCCATTCGCGAAGAATTCGTCGAACAACAAGCGCTCGGCGAATACCTCTACCGCCAGTTCCGCAGCACGGTGAACGTGATCCGCTTTCTGCACCTGAAAGAAGGCGGCGTCCCGCTGACTGACAAGCGCCTCCGCGACATCGCCCAGGACGATCTGGAAAACGCCCGTGACGCCCTCAGCATCTACCAGCGCGCCCCCTGGCTGAACCACAAGCTCCGTCTCGACGTCGGCGTCCCCGACACCACCGACATGATTAAGGCAAAAGTAAAACTACTCGAGAACTACCTCCGCGACTCATAGCCTGTCGAAGGCCCGGCCACAAAGGCCGACGCGATTCCAGTTGCGGCAAACGGCACCAATGCGATAATAGAATCATGAGCACAGGACTTCCCGATGTCTTCGCCGCTGCGCTAGCTTTGCCAGAAGGCGCCCGCGCGGCGTTGGCCTTCGAACTTCTGGGCAGCCTTCGTTGCCCAACCGTCCCTAGCGGGGACGACGCCGGCTTCATCGATGAACTTGATCGGCGCGTAGATGCATACGACCGCGGCGAATGTACCGCGAGCGATTGGGCGGATGTCGATCGACGCATGAAGCAAGCTCTCGCAGGGCGGCGCTCTTAGTGAAGCTTCGCGTTCTTCCGCTGACTGAGCAGAATGTTCAACGCTTCCTGTTGATTGCAACATTCACGTGCGTTGTTTGCGGGCGTTCTTCTGCACAACAAACGTCGTTCGACGGTAGTCCCTGGAACATCTCCACCGGCAACCTCTCCGTTACCTACATCCAGCACTCCCCCATCGGCGCCTATCCACAGGCGGACTATCACGAACCGCCGCCCTCGGTCGAATCCCTCAAAAAACTCAAAGACCTCGGCCTCACCTGGGACGAAGACTACGTCGCCTGGGGAGCCGTCGAGCGCGAGCCAAATAAATGGGACTGGTCGCAGCACGACGCGATGGAAAAGGCGCTCTACGCCGCCGGTCTGAAATACACGGTCTACAACTGGGCTCACTTCCCGCCCGTCTGGCTCCGCGAGCGCCCCGCAGACCGCACGCTCATGCGCTGCCTGGAGCATGGCCAGGAGTGCAACTACCTCTCCATCTTTGACCCTCGCACCATCCAGTGGTACGACCACTTCTACAAAGCCATTCACGACCACTTCGGCAATCGCGTCGACAAAATCTACGCCTGCATCCTCGGCCCCTACGGCGAAGGCAACTATCCGCTCATGGTTCCCGATTGGGTGAACATGGGCCATTGCCACGAAGGCTATTGGTGCGGCGACGAGTTCGCCGTGAAGGCCTTACGCCGCGCGATGCAAACCAAATACCGCGAGATTGGCAAACTCAACGCCGCTTGGCACACAGCCCTCAAGAGTTTTGACGAAGTCGCCCCGCCGCGCGAACTCTCCGCGCCAAATTTCAAACCCTCGCCGGACGCATTCCCCACCGCCGGCGACAAGCGCCGCTGGCTCGACTTCATCACCTGGTATCACCAGGCGATCATCGACTTCACCGAGCAATCCATCCGCACGGTCCTCAAGTACTACCCGCTCGACAAAGTCCGCACCAAGCCCGGTGGCAACGCCGGCAGCGTCAACCCCATCGCCTGGGGCACCTACTGCCCCGGCTACGCCAAGATGGCCGCGAAGTTCAGCCGCCCCAATGGCCGAGGCGTCGTCCTCCAACCCGCCGACTGCCAAGGCGCCATTTTCGGCGACAAGTGGATGGCAAGCGCCTACCACTACTACGGCGTCCGCTACTGCAGCGAACCTGCCTCAGGCCTCAGCGAAAAAGCCTTCACTCAGCGCCTCTTCTCCGACGCCTCC
>JAICUM010000511.1 GCA_025935855.1 Pirellulales bacterium
AAACCAAACCAAAGCTGTCCGGCAGCTCGACGCCCTCTTCTACGCTCATCTTGCCCTCGGCAACGGCGAATCCAAAAGCCGAGGCGCCATTTCGATCTGGCTCGACGAGCAAACCGAGGCCCTGTTCGCGACCAATCAAGCGCGCGAGCTTGCCGATCGAATCGCCTTCGCTGCCGTCGTCGCGCCAACGGCAACCGGCCGTCTTGAATACACGATTGATCGCCGTGAGTTCATCGGCGACAATCACGACCTGAGCG
The DNA here is from genome assembly GCA_025935855.1 of Pirellulales bacterium. Classification (GTDB taxonomy): domain Bacteria; phylum Planctomycetota; class Planctomycetia; order Pirellulales; family Lacipirellulaceae; genus Lacipirellula. The sequence goes on from JAICUM010000511.1 coordinate 258, forward strand.
ATCCCGTCGGCGTCACGTCCCGCAACCGATTGTCGAACCAATGCGGCGAGCCAGCCGACGCCTGCTTCGCACTGAGGCAGCCGGTGCAAGTCGCCGCCGGCGAATCCGCCGACTACTGGATCTTGCTCGGCGAAGCCGAGTCAGCCGAACAAGTGCGCGAGCTCATCCACCGCTACTCGAGCGCCGCGGCGGTGGATCAGGCGTTCGCCGAAGTCCGCCAGTCATGGCAAAAGCTGCTCAGCGCCTTACAAATCGACACCCCCTCCCCAGCCCTCAACTTCATGGTCAACGGCTGGCTCCCCTATCAAAACATTAGCTGCCGCCTCTGGGGCCGCTCCGCCTACTACCAATCCGGCGGCGCCTTCGGCTTTCGGGACCAACTGCAAGATTCCGCGGCGCTGGTCTACCACGATCCAAGCATCACACGGCAGCAAATCCTCCGCAATGCGAGCAATCAGTTCATCGAAGGCGACGTCCTTCACTGGTGGCATCCGCCAACAAGCCGCGGCATCCGCACCCGCTTCGCCGACGATCTCTTGTGGCTCCCGCTCATCGCCAGCGAATACGCCGCCACCACCGGCGACGCCCAAATCTGGGACGAAACCGCGCCATTCCTCACTGGCCCCCAGCTTGAACCCGGCGAGCAAGAGCGGTTCTTCACGCCGCGCGACTCCGGCGAGCGCGGCACGGTGTACCAGCACTGCTGCCGCGCCATCGACCGCTCACTCGCCCTCGGCGCCCACGGCCTCCCGCTCTTCGGTTGCGGCGATTGGAACGACGGCATGAATCGCGTCGGCGAAGCCGGCCGGGGCGAAAGCGTCTGGATGGGATTCTTCCTCTACCACGTCCTCGACCGGTTAATCCCCGCTTGCCGTCTTCGCGGCGACGAAGCCCGCGCCAATCGCTATCGCGAGCACCAACTGCGGCTCCGCGACGCGCTAAACACCGCGGGCTGGGACGGCCAGTGGTACCGCCGCGCTTACTTCGACGACGGCACGCCGCTCGGAACCGCATCCGCCGACGAATGCCAGATCGACGCGCTCGTTCAAGCCTGGGCCGTCCTCTCCGGCGCCGGCGATCCCGAGAAGTCCAAGCAAGCGATCAGCGCCGCCGAAGAGCGCCTCGTCCGCCCCGACCACCGCTTGATCCAATTGCTCGACCCGCCATTCGATCGCCTGCCGCACGACCCCGGCTACATCAAAGGCTACCTGCCCGGCATCCGCGAAAACGGCGGCCAGTACACGCACGGCGTCCTCTGGTTCATCCGCGCCATGGCGGAACTCGGCCGCGGCAGCCGCGCCGTCGAGCTGCTCGAAATGCTCAACCCCGTCAACCACGGCCGCACGCCGGAAGAAGTGGCCGTCTACCAGGCCGAGCCATACGTCATTGCCGCCGACGTCTACAGCCAGCCGCCGCACGCCGGCCGCGCCGGCTGGACCTGGTATACCGGCAGCGCCGGCTGGATGCTTCGCGTCGCGGTCGAATCCATCCTCGGCCTGTCGATCCACGAGGGCCGCGAGCTGCGCCTCAATCCCTGCATTTCCAAAGACTGGCCAAGCTGCCGCTTGCGATACCGCACGCCCAGCGGCGCCGAATACCGCATCACCATCGAGAATGCTGGCGGCCACGAGCACGGCGTCACCGCCGCGTTTCTCGATGGAAAACCGGCTGAGGTCGTCGACCAGATCGCCCGCATCCCTTTGGCGCCGCACGGCTGGCACGAGGTGATCGTACGACTTTGAACTCGCGATGCGGACCTCCGCAAATCGTTTGCCCCGTTCGCGTCTGTAGTCAGAATGAATGGGTTCAACGCGCCCGCAAGCTGATTGCGGCAAGGCATTCATTCATGAACCTAACGCTCCAGCATCGCAAAAAGGTCATGTACCGCATGCGCCGCTGGCTCGCCGCCATCTGCTGCGCCGCCCCGCTGGCGCACACATCCGCCCGCGCCGGCGATCTCTCCTACGTCCCCCTCTTCAACGGTGAACGCTCCGACTCCCTCAACCTCTGGGGCGGCCCCTTCACCGCCGGCAACATCGCCAGCTTCAGCAAACAATCGTCGGTCGTTCACTCCGGCGCGGCAGCCTATCGAGCGAATCTCGGTTCGATACCCAGCAACTCTTTCGGATTCTTTCAAACATTTTCTAGCGCACTTACCGGGGAGGAGGAGGCCCGCCAGGATCGCGACGTCACTCAGTACCAGTCGCTGGAAGGCTACGTGCAAAACGACACCGGCGGGCCCCTCAGCTTTTCGGTCGAAATCAAGGACTACCGCGACGACAACGCCAACAAGGCCATCCGTAACTACACGCTTCCCGCCGGCGGCTGGACGAAAATCACCGCGCCGCTCGATCTCAGCGCCGGGTGGAATATTGCCGGCAATCCTGACCTAACGCGAACCTACGCCTTGAGCTTCGTCGTGAACCCGATCTCCGGTCCGGTGAACGGCTCTCTATATCTCGACGATTTCGCCCTCGTCGAAAAGGGCCCCAGCATCGACCCCGCCACGGCGCCGATTCAGACCATCGTCGAGCGCCTGGCTCATCGCCAGTTCACCGCGCTGTGGGCCGCGCGAAACAAAACCTCCGGCCTCATTCCCAATCGATCAGACAATGTCGACGAAGGCGCGCTCAATACCACCGCCGGCGTCGTTTGGCTGTTGCCCTCCGCGATTCGGCATGGCTGGGTCACGCAGACGGACGCCAACGGCTACCTCGGCGAACTTGTCGCCTCGCTGAACAGCAATCGCGATCAAACCACTTTCTTGCCGAGCCGCAAGCTCGATCTCAAGACCGCGGCGCCAAGCGGCGCCGAAGAGTCATCCATCGACGCGGCGTTCATCGCGCTGGCGCTTCACAACTTCAAGTCCCAATCCGCGACGCCGGCATCGCTACGCAACTCCATCAACGACTTGGAAAACCGCTTCGATTTCTCCGCCTTCGTGCGGCCCGACGCCTATAACCTCTCCTACACGCCGGGCCAAGGCTTCAATGACAACGTCTACAAGGGTTACACCAATGAGAACAAAGTCATTTCGCTCGCAGCGGACTTGAACCAGGCGCATCACGTCCCGCTAGCCAGCATGTGGAACAAAGACACCGGCCGCACGCTCGCCTCGTTGGTCGATTCCAACGACAAGTTCCTCACCTACTCCTTCGGAACCGACTACCGCGCCCCCTTCGCCCAAGCGCTCATCAACCTGTTCGTCGATACCTCCGACCGCGGCGCGGACAACTTTCCGGACCGCGCCCTCGCCCGCAATCCTTGGATCAACTTCGTCAAGGAAGAAAACGAAATCAACGACAAGCTCGCCCAGCTCGGCCGGCCGAACTTCTTCCAAGCCGACGCCGGCCAAGGCGCCGCCGGCTATCAGCCGTA
>JAICUM010000099.1 GCA_025935855.1 Pirellulales bacterium
CCGGACGAGCTGCTCGCCGTATTCTTTGGGACGATACCGGTATTGGATCTTCAGCGGCGCGCTTCGGCCTTTGAAGCTGAGCATCCGCTTGGACCAGCCGTTGGGGATGGTTTCCGTGCCGTCGATGCTGTAGATGAAGTACTCGCTAAGGCCTTCTTTGATTATCTCCTTGGGCTTGGCGGCGGCGGCGCTTGTTGGAGCCGCCATGGCGCCGCCCATGGCCGCGCCCGGCATGTTGGCGGCGTCGTGATCCAACGCTCGACGTGTGGCCTCCTTGCCGAGTTGCATCCGCACTTCATCCTCAAGCTGCTTCACCTGGTCCATCGGGATTTTGGCTAGCTGGGCGATCTTCTCCACCAAATTGATCGTCCCGACCACCAGCCGCACTTGGGCGTCCTCATACTCCTCGCCGCTGTTGTTGGTGACCCGCACATAGCCGTCCAGATCGATCGACTTTTCATCCTTGTCGGCGACGCCGATGTAGTCGGCGCTCCAGGTGATGCCGCTGGTGAAATAGGTGATTTGGATGGTCGCCTCGCCGTCGGTTTCGCTGTTCACGTTCCAATACAGCATCTGCGGCTTGTCGTGCGGGAAGGTGGTATCGACGACTTCCAGTTTGTCGGCCGAGGTGAGGAACCGTAGCTCGACTGACGAGGGATCGATCAGCGTGTTGGCCCAGGAGAATTGCAGCGGGTTGTTGCCTTTTTTGAAGGTTACCACGCGCGTTTCGCGGACCAGCGTCAGATCTTCGCTGTTGTAGATCGTGAGCTGCACCGAGTGCCGCTTCGGCACGGTGGAGAGGTCGATGTTGTCGGCCTGGGCACTGGCGGCGAAGGAAATGAGGGAACAAACAAGCAAGACATGAACCGCGGATTTCACGGATTTCGCGGATAGGGATGAAAAATTAATAGCCATTAGTGATCCGGTTCAATCTGAGAATTGTTATCAGTGCTATCCGCGTCATCCGCGGTCGTTTTTTCTTACCACTCGTTCTTAAACACGAGATGCAGCTTCTGCGTCACCTTCTCCGCTTTGCCCGAGGCATCCGCCGCCGGCAGCTCGACGTGGAACATCAGCTTGTCGAACGTGCTGTGCTCCGGGTCCGGATCCTTCAGCGTGCTCTCGGAGCCGAGCTTCCACTGCACGTCGCGCCCATTGTCGCCGCGGAGCTCATTTCGAACGGCTCGCACGTTTTCGACGATGTCCAGCCGCACCGGCTGCTTCTTGAAGTTCTCGATCTCGTACTTCAGGATCACTTCGTGATCGAACAGGTTGCCGGTGATCTTCTTCTGCTCGTTCTTATCCACCGTGCGCTTCACGACCACGTCCTGGGCCACGCCGAGGTACAGCCGCATCTCATCGTCGCGCGGCGTAAACTTGCCCCAATCCTCGCCAAGGAAAGCCGTGTTCGCCTCGGCGTGCTCGCCCTTGCCAGCGATAAATATCCGCACCTTGCCGAACGGCAGCGCCGCGGCGCCCAGATGGTGGTCTTTGTCGTTCTTGATGACATAGTGCATCGGCACTCGCAGCTTGTTCTGGGCACGATCCAGGTAGTCGAACTCAACGGGATTGCACGTGTAGGTCTTTTGGATCGGCACATCCTTAAACCGTTCGACGAGCATCTCCTTCGTCTGGTTCAATCCGACGGGCTTCGAGAATCGCTCGCCAAAGCCGGCCCACAGTTCCGTGCTGCCGTACTGCTCATTCGCGAAATTCTGCAGCCGCATGTACTGCGACAGGTCGAGCGACTTCTCGTCATGCGAGGCGACCGCGCGATAGTTGAAGCTCTTGGTGAGGTTCCCGAGCAGATAGCTGATGCGCACTCGCGCGGAGCCGGAGTCGTCGGACCCGACGGTCCAGACCAGAGCGGCCTCGTTCGGCGGATAGCTGACAGAGACGACCTTGACGTCCAGTTTCTTGCCGCCCTCAGGCGAAATCACGCGGAACACGATCGTGTTCGGGTCGATCTGCGTGTTCGCCCACGAAAAATCGACCTCGTTGGCCCCTTTCACCAAGGGGACGATGCGTTCTTCTTCCACCAGCGTGGCGCCTGGGTTGTCGAGCTGGATTTCCACCCGCTCGCGAACGGGCAGCGTGATGAGCTTCACACGCGCTTGTACGAATGACGGCGAAAGGCTCAGCGAAGCGACAAGCAGCAGTAGATCCGCGCGGGACGCGCGCGGCCGGACGAGCGGCGAGGACATGGTCGAGATTCCTGCGAAGCGGTTGTTCGGCGGCCATGACTGCTGGCCGTTCGCAGGATTCGATGAGCGCGCGAGAACAAAAGTTCCCTGGATTCTGGCAACCGCGAAACGATCGGCGGCTTCGCGGACATAAAGGTCCCTTATTTGCGTCTCAGCGGACCGCTCAGCACGCCATCTGGGGCAAAGTGAGTGAGCGTGCGCGCCGCCAGTCGGCTCTCCGCGCGCTCACGAAGTTTTTTGTCAGAACTTTTTATGGCATGGCCGGTTGCGGCCTCGCGCAGGGGAGCTAGAATCGGCAAAGTCAGCCAGCCTTTCCCAGAATCCCCAGGCCGTAAGGCCGGATTGATTGGAATAATCACGTCATTTTCCCCACGTTTGGTCCTGGAGGGCGCCCCGATGGTACGTCGTTATGTCTGTCTGCTGCCAGCACTTGCGCTGCTGATGGCGGGCTTTTCCGAACAGGCCGCGGCTGGTCTGTTCAAGAAATCTTCCGGCTGCGGCTGTAGCGCCGGCTGCTGCGAGAGCTCCTGCTCAACTTGCAGCACCTGCGGCGGCGCGGCCGCCTGCGGGTGTGCTCCGGCGGCGCCTCAGATGGAAACCCGCACGGTCATGGTGCCGACCTACGTCACCGAAAACCGCACGGTAACCTGCACCGAGTACCACCAGGAACAGCGCCAGCGCACCTGCACGGTGACGAAGATGGTCCCGGTCCAGGAGCAGCGCACGTGCAACTACACCGTAATGGTGCCGCGCACCGAAACGCGCACGGTCAATTACACCGTGTGCAAGCCGGTGTACGAGACGAAGACCTGCAACTACACGGTGATGGTTCCCTACACCGAGAACGTCCAGCAGAACTACACCGTCTGCGTGCCGACTTGGGAAGAACGTCAGGTGCAATGCACGGTCATGGTTCCCTACACCGAGAACGTGCAGCAGACATACACGGTGTGTGTGCCGACTTGGGAAACGCAAAACGTGAGCTGCCAGGTCCAGGTTCCGTACACGGACCAAGTGCAGCAGCAGTACACGGTGATGGTTCCACACACCGAGCAGCGGCAAATGACTCGCACCTGCGTGCGACGAGTTCCGGAAACGACGGTGAAGACCGTGCAAGTCGCCGGCGGTCATTGGGAAACGCAGAGCGTCCCAGGAACCGACTCCTGCGGATGCCCGACCACGTGCTGCAAGCGCTGCTGGGTGCCGACCTGCGAAACCCGCCAGGTTCCATGCACCACGTACAAGTGCGTCACGGAGCAGATTCCGTACACCTGCAACGTGACCGTCTGCAAGCCTGAGACCCGCACGTGCACCGTCTGCGTTCAGAAGTGCCGGACCGAAACGCGGCAGCAACAGGTGAAGGTCTGCAAGATGGTCCAACAGCAGCAGACCCGCACCTGCCAGGTGCAGCGTTGCCGTCCGCAAACGCAGACAAAGACCGTCCGCGTCTGCAAGATGGTTCAGCAGCAGCAGACCCGCACCTGCCAGGTAAGGAAGTGCCGCCCCGAGACGCGCAGCCGCCAGTACCAAGTGTGCCGCATGGTCGCTGAGACCGCGCAGCGGCAGGTGCAGTGTACCGTTTGCGTGCCCGAGCAACGTCAGCGGACCTACACGGTGTGCCACATGGTGTGCCAGCCCGAGCAGCAGACGCAGACCTACACGGTGTGCGTGCCGGCGCCCGTGCAGAAGCAGGTGCAAGTGCAAGTTTGCAAGATGGTCCCCAAGCAGGTGCAGGTCCAAACCTGCGGCTGCGGCCAGCAAGCCTCCAGCGGCGGCTCAAGCTGCGGATGCGGCGGCTGAACTGTTGAGTAAATCCGATTGAACGCACAGGGGCTGTTTCCGCGAGGAAGCAGCCCCTGTTTTTTTGCGCGCCTCGAAAATGCTAGCATTCTCCGGCCCCATTTCGCTTGGCGGTATTGCCACGCTTAGCTATACCTCAGCGCAATTTTGCCCAAAGTAGGTCCCGCTTGCCGAGCGGGACCTGACCGGGCGCGGACCCGTGATCCTTGGAGCTTGCGACCACAACCAAGCGATTCCTTCAATGCAACTAGCCGGCGGCACACCTGCCGCCGGGAAGCGTGACGGACGTGGAGGCGTTTCCCGGTCCCAAGTGTGCCGCCGGCTAGGTCGGGATGTAATTTACCTGGGCGTCCAAAGCCAACTGATGAAGCGTCTGCTTCTTATCACAGCCGCCGTTGCGTGCTTCTTGGCACGCGGCGTCGCACTGCGCGCCGACGATGCCAGCGGTCCGGCGGTACTGCCGCCGCCGTCGTGGGACGAGCCGGAGCCGCTGCCCTCGCTCAGCCAGACTCTGCCCTTGAGGAGCTTCGACGAGCTGCTGCCGGAGTTCGTCGAACCCAAGGTGGACGAAGCCGCCTCGCCGCTCGGTCTGACCTCCATGCTCACGTGGCTGAGCTCGCCGCAGTGGTGGGGCCCTGAACCCTGGAACGCCGGCCTGGAGCTCGGCCTCAACGGTCACGAAGGCAACAAAAGCGCGCTGAGCATCCGCTCCGGCGGCCACATGAAGCGCGTCACGCCGCAGTGGAAACTCGATTCCAGCTTGGTTTACAACAAGAACCAAACGAACCACGTCCAAACGCAGCACAACGCGAAGCTCGACACCCGCGTGGATCGCATTCTCGCCGATTCGCCGTGGACGGTATTTTCGCTCGATAACCTGATCTACGACGAGTTCCAGGCTTACAACTTGCAAATGTCGCTCAGCGCGGGCGTCGGCCGCCAGTGGCTGAAGACCACGACGGTGGACCTGCTGAGCCGCGTCGGCGCCGGCGGCGTCCGCGAGTTCGGCGGCGTCAGCGACCATTGGCAGCCGCAGGCCCTGTTTGGCATGGATTACACGCACCAGCTCAGCAAGCAGCAGCGACTGGCCGTGAAGGTGGACTATTACCCCCAGTGGGAAAACTTCCACGACTACCGCGTGGTAAGCGACATCGGCTGGCAGATCGCCCTGGACAAGCCGGAGAATGTCAGCCTGAAGCTGTCGCTGATCGACCGGTACGACAGCACGCCTGACGGGGCGCAGCCGAATAGCTTTGATTACGCGGTGCTGCTCGTGTGGGGGCTGTAGCGCGTAGCGTCCCGCCCTTTGGTTTGAAACCATCTGGTCCCCTCTCCTTGATGGAGAGGGCTAGGGAGAGGTGTTTGAAGCGTGTACCAGCTTCGCCCCTCTCCCCAACCCTCACCACGAGGAAGAGGGAGCCGGAAGAAATCGCCGATGAGCCTCGACGCCCTCGCCTCACTACTTGGACGTCAGCTTCCGCTGACATCCGTTCGGCGGTTGGCTACGATGGCGGCATCCAGCCGCCATGTTCCACACGGCCTTTCACCATGCTCGACGCCGCCCTTCAGAAGCTTCAACAAACTCTGGCGGCGGAGATGCCCATTTGCACGCCGATGGGCATTCGGGCCACCGCCTGGGACGGCCGCATTCTGCAAATGGAGATGCCGCTTGCGCCCAATCGCAATCACCAGTACTCAGCGTTCGCCGGCAGCCTGAACGCCCTGTGTACCGTCGTCGGCTGGGGAACCGTGTTCTTGATGCTTGAGGGGCGCGGCCTGTCGGGAAACGTCGTCATCCGCCGGGGTTCGATCCGGTATCTGCGGCCGGTTCACGACGAGCGGATCATCTGCCGCGGCCGGCCCGTGGACGCCGAGGCGGAACAATTCTTTTTCGAGTTGCTCACGAGCAAAGGCCAGTCGAAGATCGATCTGGAAACTGAAATCGCGGATGCGGCCGGCGTACTCGTTTCTTTTCACGGCTCGTACGTCGTCCAGGACTGACTTGTCGGCTTTAGGCGGCTCTCGGTCCAGCTTGTCAATTTGGCAGTCCCACCAAAGCCAAGCGGCCGTCGTTGCCAAATTGACAACTGCCAAACTGACGGTCTTCCGGTCGATATGTTTTCGCAATCCTTTTAGGACAAAGGATTTGAGAAGCGTCCAATCGAAGCAACTTCTCCCGGCATAGTCCTTGCTTTTTCTCTTTGCGATAGTCAAAGCGGCCGCCGCCGGTCGGCCACCAGCGAGGCCTTCAATTGTGCAACACAAGGGTTCCCATGAGAACGTCACGACCAAACACAGGAGGATTCGCCATGACCAATTCGCTTACCAGCAATCGGCTCCGCGATCTCGTTCCAGGCAACTGGGGAGGTCAGTTTGAAACTTTGTTCGATCAATTCTTCGGTCCGGGTTCCACTCGGAACATTCAGGCGTTCTATGTCCCGGCCAGCGTGTGGGAGGACGAAAACTCCTACCACATCGAATTGGACGTGCCCGGCGTGTCGCGCGAGAACGTCGATGTGACGTTCGAGAAAGGCACGCTTCGGATCACTACCGAGCGGCATGCCCCGGAAGAGCAGCGGGTCGGTTTGGTCGATGAGCGGCGATACGGCAAAGTCACCCGTTCGGTGACGCTGCCGGAGTCGATCGACCCCGATTCGATTGCCGCAGCGCTGACCGACGGCGTCTTGCACGTGACCGTGTCGAAGAAGCCCGAGGCCCAGCCGAAGCGGATCGAGATTAAGTGATCCCGGCAGGAAACGTCGAAAGGAAACCGCGGCGAACCGGTCGTCGCGGTCCTTTTTTTGCGCTGGTGGCGAACTTAGACTGGGGGTGCATAGTCTTGCCAATAAGCTGTCGGGCCGCATGATTCAGATCATCGACAACTACGACTCGTTCACCTACAACCTCGTCCAGCGGTTGGGAGAGATTGATCCGCGGCTGGACATCCGCGTCGATCGTAACGACGAGGTCACCGTCGATGAAATCCTCGAGCGGCGGCCCGAGCGGGTGATCATCTCGCCGGGGCCCTGCACGCCGAAGGAAGCCGGCGTGTCGGTCGAGTGCGTCAACCGGCTGGCAGGCAAGATGCCGCTGCTAGGCGTCTGCCTGGGGCACCAATCGATCGGCCAGGCGTTCGGCGCAAGCATCGTGCGAGCGGACCGGCTGATGCACGGCAAGGTGGACATGATCCACCACAATGGCCGCGGACTGTTCGCGGGCCTCGACAATCCGTTTTCGGCGACGCGGTATCACAGCCTCGTCATCAAGCCCGACACGCTGCCGGATCAGTTCCAGGTCACCGCCTGGAGCGATAACCCCGAGGGCGGCCGGGAGATCATGGCCGTTCAGCATCGCGAGTTCCCGCTGTTCGGCGTGCAGTTCCACCCCGAAAGCTTTTTGACGCACGCGGGGTATGATATTCTCCGCGCCTTCCTGGCGGTGTGATGGTGGGTTAGCCGGCATCGTGCCGCGTGCGACAGGTTGGAACATCGAAATCACGCGGCGCCGAGACGGGGGCCGGCTAACACCCGTTGCGAGTCAATCGTCATGCTCACCGTTGCCGAAGCTCACGAGTGCATTGCCCGCTGCGTTGGGCCGCTCGCGCCGGTTCGCATGAAGTTCACCGATGCGCTCGGTCTGCGACTCGCTGAGGATGTCGTTAGTCAGGTCGATTCGCCGCCGTTTGATAAAGCGCTGCTGGATGGCTTCGCCATTTCCACTGCCGACGAGTCCGCGTCGCTCCACGAGATCGAAATGGTCACCGCCGGCGGCGTCGCGAAGAACGCCGTTTCCAGCGGCGCCACGATTCGCATTATGACGGGAGCCCCGGCGCCCGCCGGCGCCGATGCGGTCGTCGCTTGGGAAGATTGCCAGTCGCTGGACGAGCAGACGATTCAGAACCCCGCGCCCAAAACAAAACCAGGCGCCGGCATCTTGAAGCGCGGCACGTCGTTCCACCGTGGGCAAGTTGTCTTGGAAGCCGGCAAACAACTTGGTCCGCTCGACATCGCGCTGCTTGCCGAAATCGGACAAGCGGAAGTCATGATCCATCCGCAGCCGCGCGTGGCCGTACTGCCGACCGGCGATGAACTTGTGGAGGCCGACCAGCCGCTTGGCCCCGGTCAAATTCGCAACAGCAACGGTCCGATGCTGCTCGCCGCCCTCAAGTCGGTCGGCGTCGAAACCATCGATCTTGGCGTCGGCCGCGATGACCCCATTGATTTGCGAGAGCGAATCGCGCGAGGCCTTGAGTGCGACGTGCTCCTGGTGTCCGGCGGCGTCTCGGCCGGCGTGAAGGATCTGGTACCGAGCGTCTTGGCCGAGCTCGGCGTGAAGGAGAAGTTTCACAAGCTGAAGATGAAACCCGGCAAGCCGCTATGGTTCGGCGTGCGGCAAGAAAAGGGACGCCCAGCGCTCGTCTTCGGCCTGCCGGGCAACCCCGTCAGCACGCTGGTCTCGTTTCGATTGTTCGTGCTGCCGACGCTCGAGGCTTTCGCGGGAGAAAGCTACGCACCCCCGGTGACGAAGCCGGCAAAGCTCGCCAAAGCGTTCACGCATCGCGGCGACCGGCCGACTTACTTCCCCTGCCGGCGCGTCGCTGCAGAAGCCGGCGAGCGGTCCAAGGTCGAGCCGCTCGACTGGAAAGGCTCCGCCGACCTCGCCACGCTCACCCGCGCCGATTGCCTCGCGGCCTTCCCGCCCGGCGACTACGAGCTCGCCGCCGGCAACACGGTGGAAATCCTGCCGCTCTAAATCGCGCGGTCGGATACGTTTAGCCGCGACCCGATAGAGGAGCGCTCCCCTATCGGGTCGCGGCTAAACCTCACTCGCGGCCGATCACAAATTCCGGTGGATCAGCCCCACATCCAGTGAGATCACAAACAGCATCAGCGTGATGATGAACACGAACCCGACCGTGTGCATGGCCACGACGAACCGCTCGCTTGCCGGCCGCCCGCGCAGGCCTTCCCACACGAGGAACACCATGTGCCCGCCGTCCAACAGCGGAATCGGCAAAAAATTAATCACCGCCAGATTCGCACTGAGCATCGTGAGAAACGTCAGCAACTTTCCCACCCCTTGGAAGGCCGACATGCCGGCGATCATTGGAATCGACAGCGGCCCGGCCAGCGCCGTCGCCGGCACCTGCCGCGTGGCGAGCTTATCGAGGAATCGATACACCATGCTGAGTGAGTGGGTGGTTTCACGCCACCCCAGGGCGATCGCCTCGTTCCAGTCGCTGGCGACGCGCGTGTCTTTGATCCACTCGAAGTTGACGCCGCGCAGCGGTTCGAAGTAGCCCGCTTCGACGACTGGCGTCAGCAAGCCGGTTTCAAGCTGCTGATCGCCGCGATTATACGTGAGCTTCACCTGTGTGCCCGCCGGCAGCCGCTGCAAGCCGGCCATGAGGATCGGCCAATCCGCCGTTTCTCCTTTGCCGTCGTTCTCGAATTCAAGCGCCTCGGGCTTGTTTTTTTTCGTTTCAATTTCCGCCGGCAGGATCAACTCGGCTTTCGTGATCATGTCTCCCGCCTGCAGGCCGGCCTTCGCGGCGGGCGTTTCCGGCTGCACTTCCTTGACCGTGTGACCCACCTCATAAGCCAATCCCAGCGCCGGAACGGATACCGGATCGTCCGCCCCCAAGACTTCCTCGATGCGATCCACTTTTCGCAACGGAACCGTCACATCGTGCGTAGCGCCGGCGCCTTCCGCACGCAGTGTGAGCGTTACCTCGCCGCCCTGTTCCGCCAGCCGCCGCAGGTCCTCGGGCAGTTTGAGCGGATCATTGAACGTCGTCCCTTCGCTCCCGGCACCCTTGGCGCTGACCTTTTCGATGGTCTCGCCGGGCTGAATCTTCGCCGCCGCGGCGGGGGAGTTCTCCTGCACGGCGACGATCTTGCCCATGGGCATCACCAGCCCAAGCGTCACGGCCGGAGCAACTGGGATTTCGACCGTCACTTCCTTGGCGGCAGAATTCTTTTCGCCGCCCTTTCGCCGCACATTCAGCGTCAGCGGCTTGTTGGGATTTTGTGCCAGGAGCGCCGCGTACTCGCCATAGCTCTTCACCGGCGTGCCATTCACGGCGATGATTTCGTCCTCCTTCTCCAGCGGCGGCGTTGCCTGCGCCGCCGCCGAGCCCTTCGTCACCGGCATCTCGTCGGAAACGATGAGCGACTCCGGCGGCATGATGCCCACCCGCGCCAGCCCCGTATCTCGTTCAGGCGTGATCGTCTTGGTGAACTGCTCGCCGTCGCGCTGGATGACGAACGACACGCCGTTTTCAAGGTCGCCTAACATCACCGCGCCGTGCAAGTCCTCGAAGGACGGCTTTTCGATCGAGCCGACTTTCACGATTTGATCGCCTGCCTGCAGGTCGGCCCGCCACGCCGGCGAACCCGGCGCGGTGCCGGTGACAACGCTCGGGCTATACGGCACGCCCACCTTGTAAGCCACGACGGCAAAGATGAACGCGAAGATGATGTTCATCGTCACGCCGGCCGAGATGATCGCCATCCGCTGCGGCACGCTCTTGGCCAGGTAGCTGCGTCGATCGACCAGATACGTCTGGCCGTCCGGCCCCACGATCTCCTTCGCGTTCGCCGGATCCGCCGTTTGTGACTCGCGCATCTGCTCGGCGATGTTCGCGGGATTGTCATCCTGGCCCATCATCTTCACGTAGCCGCCAAAGGGGATGATGCCGATGCCATACACCGTCTCGCCCCACTTGCGGCTCAGCTTGAGCCCGCCGACGTCGAAGCCGATCATGAACTTCTCGCACTTCACGCCGCACCACCGCGCGACCATGAAGTGTCCCAGCTCGTGTACGAAAATCACGAAGCCCAACGCGAAGGCGACTTCCAGAATCACCAGCGCGTAGTTGGCGATTTCGCTCACGCTCATTGCGGCTATCAAGCACATGCCCACCGAGACATCTCCTCTCGCGCCCACTCGTCCAGCTCGAGCAGCCGCTGGAGCGTCGGATGGGGTTCAAAATGATGGGCCGACAGCACGCTGCGGCATGCCGGCACAATTTCCGTAAAGTGTAGCTCACCGCCGAGGAACGCCCCGACGGCCGCTTCATTGGCGGCGTTCAGCACGGCGCCTGCCGTGCCGCCCGCCTTGGCACATTCTTCGCCCAAAGCGATCGCCGGGAAACGGTCGCGGTCCGGCGGTTCGAATTCCAGCCGGAACGGCCGCTGCCAATCAATGCGGTCGGCCACGCCCGGCGAGCGGTCCGGATAGTACAAGGCGTATTGAATCGGCAGTCGCATGTCGGGCGGACTCATTTGCGACATTACCGAGCCATCCACGAATTCCACCAGCGAGTGTACGATCGACTGCGGATGAAGCACCACCTCGATCCGCTCCGCTTCGACGCCGAACAACCACCGCGCTTCGATGATCTCCAGCGCTTTGTTCATCATCGTGGCCGAGTCGATCGTGATCTTCGGCCCCATCGACCACGTGGGGTGCTCCAGGGCCTCGGCCATCGTCACCTTTTGCAGATCCGTCTGCGAGAGGTCCTTGAACGGTCCGCCGCTGGCGGTGAGCACCAGCCGGGCGACTTCGGTCGTCCGGCCAGCCTTCAGGGCCTGAAACAGCGCGCTGTGCTCGCTATCGACTGGCAGAAGTTGC
>JAICUM010000422.1 GCA_025935855.1 Pirellulales bacterium
CGTGAGCGCCTTGAGCGTGATGAGCGACCGCATCACCGCGTCGCGCCATTTGCCCTTGTAGCTGCACTTGTCGGCGAATTCCCGCCACCACTTCTCCGTGTCGGCAATCGCGTTCTCGACGTTCACTTCCCTCGGTTCCGGCAAATGCGACGCGTGCCAGGTGAGCGCGAACGGCACGCGCTCGCCCGCCGCCACGTCAAACTCCGCCACGGTCGTCATGTTATGGCCCTTCAACTCAACCGGAGTTCGCAGCACGAGCGTATTGGGACCGGCGATGGCGCGGATCCCCGGGGATCCGTCCTTGAACCGCCGCACCCACGGCATGATCCAGCCGTAGTCAAAGCGGATGACCAGATCCATTTTCATCCGCACGCGACCGTGCCGGCCGACGACCAGTCGCACGACGTCCGGCGCCTCGCCCCGAGGCGGCATGCAATCGACGACCGTCACGGCGCCTTCGGCCGTTTCGTGGTCAGTTTCGAGGATGAGCGTATCGCCGCGGTACCGCCAGGCGGTGTTCTTTACTTCGCCCGCGGGCCGCAGCAGCCAGCGGCCATTATCCGGCGTGCCGAGCAGCGCGGCGAAGCACGCCCCCGAATCGAACCACGGAAAGCAGAGCCAATCGATTGACCCGTCGCGGCCGACGAGCGCCGCGGTCTGGCAGTCGCCGATCATTCCGTACTGTTCAAGCGGCAGCGGCATCTTCAGCTCCCAGAAGTCGCATTCTGAAAATCAATCACCACCTTCACGTCGTGCGGCTGTTTCCCAATCGCGTCCTGCCACCGCGTCAACGGCACGCGGCGCGTGATCAGCCGCGACAGCCACGCGCGGTCCGCTTTGGCAAGCGCCTCGGCCGCCGCTTCATAGTGCCGCCGATTGGCGTTCACTGTGCCGAACACCACGTCGTTCTCCAGCACGAGGCTTTGGTTGAGGCCGCCGACGTCCAGCGACAGCGTTCGCCCGCCCGAGGACACGCCGGCCAGGCACACCACGCCACACGGGCTGCTCATCTTCATCACATCCACGACCAGCGATGGCGCCCCCGTACACTCAATCGTGATATCCGGCAGCTTCGGCAGCTCTTCGACTTTGCCGGTGTGATACCGAGCGCCCAGGCCGCGCACCAACTGCGGCTTGGGGCCGTCGGTCACTCGGTCGAGGACATCCACTTCAAACCCGCGCTGACGGCCCATCATCGTGGCGAGCAGGCCGATGGGCCCGGCGCCGGTGACCAGCACGCGATGCGGCTCCCAATGCGCGCGACGGCCGATGCGTTCGATCTGCTCCCAGGCCTTCGCCAGGATGCTCGTTGGCTCCAACAGCACGCCGAGATCGCCCAGCTTCGGATCGACCTTCACCAGCCGATCAGGTTCTAGCCGCACTCGCTCGCAGCCGAAGCCGTCGAGCTCCTTGATGCCGTGCTCGGTGTACTTGCCGTTGCGGCACATGTCCCACTCGCCGACGGCGCAGCTCGAGCAGGGCACGGGATCCGGCCGCCGCACAATTCCGACGACCAGGTCGCCTTTGGTTAAGCCCGAGCCGGCCGGCGCCTCCAGCACGCGTCCGAGCGATTCATGCCCAAGCACCAGCCGTTCGCGCCCTGGCGGCGGCCAGCCATACTCGCCGCGCAGAATTTCGACGTCGGTGCCGCACACGCCCAGGGCGAGAATCTCGACCAGCACACTGTTGGCCACCGCCGCCGGCTCGGCGATTTCTGAAAGCTCCGCCGAATTCGCCCGCCCCGGTTGAACGGTAATCGCCCGCATGCCGCCGCTCCTCGTGTCCGTTGGGAATGTGGTTCCTCGAACGCGGCAAACCGCATTCCAAGCTGTCGCTGCGCCGCTGGGCTAGCGCGGTTTTACACAAGCTCCGCAATGCAGAAAGCTTAAACTGCAGTTCTTTTCGCTAGCGCCGCCGCGGCGTCCATGTGACCTCCCGCAAACCATTCGCAATGTCCCGTGGTCGTTTTTAAAATGCCGGCACGCCGCGAATCTCTACCCAGCTTGCCTCACCAGGCTTTTCGCGACGAACGGAACAGCTTCTCACGGAACAGGGTCTAACTAGAGGGTCGTCCCATGCACAAGTGCATCTGCGCTATCGTTGCATCCATCGCCGGCTTTATTGCAACTCAGTCAGCTTTCGCTCAGGTTCGGCAACCGACCGGCTACTACGTGATGCAGGAAGTCGGCTCGCAAAATATCAAGGACAAGAAGCTTGCCTCGCCGGTCTTCAGCGGCATCGTCATTCGCCAGAGGTGGGCGACGATGAACCCCGCGCCCGGTGTCTTCAACTGGACGTTCCTTGACGCCCAGGTGCTCCGCGCCCGGCGGCTCGGCAAGCAGTACATCCTCGCCATTTACACGGGGAATAACGCGCCGCTGTGGCTTGGCCTGCCCCTGTTCCGGTCGGCGCCGTACCCCTGGGACCCGACCATGCTGAAGTGGCACGGTCAAATGGTGGCGGCGCTCGGCGCTCGCTATGCCGCCGACCCATACCTCGTGGGCGTCGAACTCAGCGGCCCGACGCGCGGCCCCAGCGGCTCACTGGAAATGATGCTCGCCGACGGCGTCACGCGCCAGGCCGGCTACAGCGTTTCCAAGATGATTAGCGCCTGGTGTCAGTGCGTCGATCAATACGGCCGCGCGTTCCCCTACTGCGCGATGATCTCCGACGGCGGCGTCGCCCCCGGCGGAAAGGACGCCACGATCACGCAGGCCGTGTGGAATTACATGTACGGCATGTACCCGCGACAGGCGAACTTCTCGCACTGCGCGCTCAAGGCGAACATGTCCGAGACGGCGGTCCACCATCAGCTCGTCGTGCAAATGTCCATGCACGGCGGCCGCGTGGGCTTCGAGATGGTTGGCCCCTCGGCAGCCGGCGAGAATGGCCAGAATGGCCCAGTCGCCCGTTTCGGCGGCACGTTCGCCGAAGCCGTGGACATCGCCGGCCGGGCAAACGCCTCCTGGCTAAAGATCTACCAAGGCGACGAAGCCAACGCCGCCGCCGTCACGTTTCCGCAATTGCTGCTGATGGGACTCACGAACTAATCAAGTGTAGCCCTCTCGCTCCGGCGAGAGGGAATCAACTCGCTCTGGCGAGATGACTGACGTTCGCGTCGTGGCTCCGCATGAAAGAAGTCCATGCAGCCGCTATACTGGGCGCATGAGCCTCTCGCCCGACGCCGCCGCGCTGGTTTCGCAAATCAACGAGCTGCGCGCCGAACGGCAGCGCCGGTTCCAGTCGGATTTGGCCATCATCGACGCCGCTTACGACCGGAAGGTGCGCCGCGCCGAAAGGACCATCCCGCGGCGAACCAGTCACAATCCCTTCCCGCTGCTCAGGGCCTATTCGCTCCGTTTGCAATATTGCCGCCGGGCTAAACGCATTAGCCGATATCGGCGCGGGGGATGTTTCTGAGGCGTTGTCCTGCTTTTGTCTCAAGAACGCGACCACCGGTCGCGGCTTTATGGCGGGGGCGCCTTGCTGGTACACTCCATCATTCTGAATAACACGAACGTCCGGATCAGCGGAGCAATGTCGTCATGCCGAAGTTGACTGTCGAGGGTGTAGGCGAATTTCGAGTGTCTGAAGGGAAACGCCTGGTGCTGGCCCTGGAGCAGGACGCCGGGATCGATCAGCTTCATGCCTGCGGCGGCAATGCTCGATGCACGACCTGCCGCGTGGAGTTCGTCGCCGGCGAGCCGCAGCAGATGACGGTCGCCGAGCGGGACGTGCTTTCAGCGCGCGGACTGACCGGCGTGCGGCTGAGCTGCCAGATCCTTTGCGATCACGAAATGACGGTGCGGGCCATCAGCCGGCTGGAGGGAAGCGGTCGCAAGGACGTCGGCCACGAGCCGGCGCCCGAAATCCAGCCGCCGCCGGAGTGGGTCGAGAAGTGAGCGAAGTTGCGGTCGCCGGCAAATCGTTGGCGGCTTCGACCTGGGACGGCGAAACAAACGTAGAAAAGGAAATGGCGAGCGCACTTCTGGCCATCCGCTGTGACGAACACGATCCGACCGCCGACGGACGAATTGTCGTGCGATCGCGGGCAGAGGGCGTCTCGCGACCTGATCGGCGAGGCGCGCGTCGTCAATAGTCTAGTGACGCCCGTCGAGCGCTGCGCAAGGACGAGAATTCCTTTCGCGGTGTGAACGGCTTTCGACGGGTCCCGCGAGCGCGTTGTTGGCCCGGGCGGCGTCGTTTCTCCGGAAAAATCCGGTCCCGACGGCGGCTGGCAGCAGCCTGGCGACGGCCGGCGACAAACTATTAAGGAAAATTAAACAATTTTAAGCATTTTCCACTTCCGTTCGCGGCCGAAAATACCGTTTAGACGGATTGTACGGACTGGTGGTATTCTGCACCGTGGAATGCCGCCGCATCCGCGGCTCGTCGAGAACCATCGCATTCGTCTATCCACATCAAGGATCGCAACAGCCAAGCCACGCACTACGGCGACAGTCGCCGCGATCGCCGGCGCTGGACTGGACCGTCGAAGGAACGATATCGTGGCTCGTCATGCTGCTGTGGCTGCGTTGCTGGCAATGGC
>JAICUM010000182.1 GCA_025935855.1 Pirellulales bacterium
CGTTCCTCGCACGGCGTCGGCCATTGGCATAAAGCTGGCTTCGAGCGACGACTTTTTCAAAACACATAGAGGGCGGTATCGACGGCACGGTGTTTCTCGGACGCCTCTTGTTCGAGAGTCAAGCGGCGCGCCGGCTCGATGCTTTTCACGAAGGGTGCATCCAATGAACCAACGCTTTTCGCATCGTCGGTCGGGACAGAACCTCGGCTGGACAATCGCGGCCATCATCGCTGCCGCGGTAATCGGCTCCAAGCAAGCTCACGCGACCGGAAACGTCGCCATGGCGCTGGACGGCATGATTGTGAACAACTCCGGCGGGGGCCAATCCGGCTGGGGAGGCTTCGGTCGCTTCACTTACGGCGGCATGACCGTGGGCGCCTCAGCCAACCTTGGCCGCTATGGCGCCTTCACAGTCTCGGAACCAGGCGCCGGGGGCTCGGGCGTTGGCGTTAACTTTGCCGTCTCAGGCTCGCCCGCCATTGATTCGCCGACTGACTTGTTCGCCGGCCCGCTCAATCCCGTGACCGCCGACATGTTTCCCCTGCTCGACCGCGGCGCGTTCGGCATTAACTTTGACCCGACCCAATATGCGGCGGAGCTCGTTTACAAGCCGCTCGCAGGCAACACAGCCACGCAACTGAACATGACGCTCGACACGACCGACGGCTTCATCGGCGGCCAGCGCGCCGGCGAGCAATGGCAATGGGGCTTCACCGACCTGCTTACCAAGTACAGCGCCGGCGCGAAGGACGCCGACGGCTTTGTCACCATTCGGAACAACGACACAAACGGCGACGGCACTGCCAACCTCTCTCAAGCGGATTCCTTTTTCCACGGCGATTCGTTCATTTTGTCCTCCGGCCAGAACAGCATTCGAGACAACACGCCGGACTTCAACAACTTTCAGGGCGATCCGCTGCCGGTGCCCAACGGCGCCGTCCAAATTCACCTGCAAACGGTGTTTGGTACGGGGCAGGAGTTGATCGACAACTGGGAAATCAAAGCGCTGCGCGTCGTCAAGCTTAATCCTGACCCGCGCGAAGTGGCGCGGCTCGACGGCCACAGCGGGTTCAGCCAGCGCTTCAACTCGCCGTTCCAGCGGAATACCGACACGCCCGTCACTATCGGCGGCACGGACTACCTGCCGCCGGCGACAGACCAGGTTTCGCGCTTCGATCAGAATGGCTTCACCAACATTGTCATCAACACGGACGACGACCAGAGCTTCGGCGGTCTGGGGCTTTTTCAGTCAGCAGCCACGACGGTTTTCGACGGCACGAACGCAACCGTCGAGGTCCGCGCCCGGCTGACTCAGCCTCAAGGACCCGGCGAGGCCGACCACATTATCCTGGTGGTGAAAGACAAGGACGGAAACGGAACGGGCGGCAGCGACCTGGGCGGCGACGAATATCACTACAATCTGCCGCTCAGTCAGTTCAACACTTCGACGATGACGACCATTTCGATTCCGCTTAGCTCGTTCACGGCACAGGTCGCGCAGGAATTCGCCAATCCCGGCGACGGCCTGTTGACTAACTTCAACCTGTATTATCTCGGCCTGCTCACCGATCAGGGCGCCGGCCTGGTGGACATGGACATTGAGAGCATTCGCGTGCTCTTGCCGGGGCTGTCCGGCGACCTCAATGGCGACGGCCGGGTGGACGGCGCCGACTTCCTGCAGTGGCAACGCACCGGCGGCAGCCCTGAGGACCTCGCGGCGATTCGGACCAACTTCGGCATGACCAGCAGCTCAACCGCGGCTGCCGCCGTCCCCGAGCCGACCGCTGCGATCATCTTCTCGATCATCCTCGGCGCGCTGGCGATCGGCCTTCGCCGCGGCGCCAGGGCGCCGGCGCTCGCTTACGCGACGATCCGCCGTGGATAAGTTTGCAAACACGGAGTTTCAACCTCC
Source organism: Pirellulales bacterium (assembly GCA_025935855.1). Lineage (GTDB taxonomy): Bacteria > Planctomycetota > Planctomycetia > Pirellulales > Lacipirellulaceae > Lacipirellula. The sequence goes on from JAICUM010000182.1 coordinate 1,913, forward strand.
GAGGAGGCGGTTATGAAACGCTCGGACGGCTCTCAGCGGAAGGGGTTCAGCTATGTAGCAGGCACACTCCGTGTGCCGTCTGCAGAAGTTCAAAGGAGGAGAGGTGCGGCGAAAGCCCAAGTTACGGCACGCGGAGCGTGCCTACTACACGGTTTTACGCTGGTTGAGCTTTTGGTGGTGATCGCCATCATCGGCGTGTTGGTCGCGCTGTTGCTGCCGGCGGTGCAAGCCGCGCGTGAGGCGGCCCGCCGCGCCGCGTGTGTCAATAATCTCCACAACCTTGGGCTGGCTGTTCTCAATTACAACGATGCCAGGGGCCACTTTCCTGTCGATGAAGACTATGTCGGCAACTCCGGCAGCGCGCAGGATGTTTTTGATTTTGACACGAGCAATTTGTCCAATCCGGTGAATACGCAGTATACGGCTGTGCCGGATCCAATCCGCGCGGCCAAAAAACTGAGTGGCGCCGGATGGATCGTCGAAGTGCTTCCCCAGCTTGAACAGCAGGGGTTATACAACCAATTCAAGCCGTACCTTGATCAGCCGTGGATGTTTTTGAAAACCGGCATGAATGCCAACGCGCCTGCATTGCGACTCGCCATTCAGACTCAGCCTGACGTCCTGCTTTGCCCGTCAAATGACTTACGTGGTCCACGCGATGATCAGTTTCCGTATAGCGACCAACGAGAAATTGCCGGCGCCCCGGTTCCGGTTGCGGTGACTCATTACAAGGGCAACGCCGGCGACGGCTCCTTCGAGCCGAGCCCGCCGGAGCCGCCCACGGGCAACAGTCCGTACGGCGTCTGGACTTATAGCCCGCCGCTTAACTGCTACAACCGAGTCGATTGCTTCGGAGTCTTCTGGCGCACCACCTACTGGAAAGGCGGCGTAAAGCTCAAGGAAGTGAGCGACGGGACGAGCAACACATTCATGCTTGGCGAAGCATCGCCCGAAGACGGCAACAGCCCCGCGTGGTCTAGCGACGGCGATTGGGCCCTCTGCGGAGTTCAAATCAATTGGGACTGGCAGTCGAAGGGCTTCTGCATCGGCTCTGACGGCCAGCCCAGCCCGGGCGCTCGCTCCTGCTGGTCGCTTATCCGCGGATTTCGCAGCAAACATGCAGGCGGCGTCAACTTCGCGTTCTGCGATGGCAACGTGCGGATGATTGCCGACGGCATCGACCACTCGATTTATCGGGCGCTTTCGACAAAAGCGTCGGCCGAGCTCGTTCCCATTGAATTCTAGTTCGACATGACCAGCCGTTTCACCTTGACTGGCGCCGTGCTGTGTGGGCTCCTCCCGCTCTTCGCGGCGCTAGGTTGCTCCAACTCGGGAATGGAGTCCCAGGTGAGTGGAGTTGTTAGGCTCGACGGGCAACCAGTCGGACCGGGAACCGTCGTCTTCATCCGAATTGAAGGCGGCGGAAATCCGGCAGATGGCGCCATTCAGATCGACGGCAAATATTTCCTGAAGACCAGCCGTGACGTTGGCTTGCATCCTGGCAAGTACAAAGCGTCAGTTGTTATTCTCGATCAGCCACCGGTGAAGGTGGGCGAACGCAGTATGACGCCCGCCAAACTCGTCTCTCCAAAAAAATACTCTGACGCCGAAACGTCGGGACTCGAGTACGAAGTCAAATCGGGCAAAAACACGATCGACATCGAGCTTTCCTCAAAGTGAGCGTGCGTCGCCGGACGTTTGCTCGCAGCGGCGGCACATGATGACCAGGCGGCAACCTTTCGTCCTCGGACTGCTTCTCGCCGCCTTCTGCGGACATTTCGCCTCCGCGCAAACGACCTTCAATGGCAGCGCCCTGGCCTTCCGCTCCAGCGGCTCCGCCTCTGGCGGGAATGTCACGCTCACCAATGACGGCTACGTCGGCACCTACATCACCCTGGCGGCGCCCGGCGACGTCACCGTCGCGGTGAATGCCTCCGGCACGGCGGCCGCCGGCATCGCGCCGAGAATGGACATCGCGATCGACGACAACAACGCTTCGTTCGACGTCGCCAGCGGCTTCAACGAGTACCAGCAAACCTTCTCGCTCCCCGCTGGCACGCACTTCATCCGCACGGATTTCAGCAACGATCCGGAGAAAAGCTCCCGCGCCCTGACTATCGGCGGCCTCACGGTAAACGGCGCCACGGTCGTCAACTCGAACACCGATTCTCTCGCCCTCGCCGCCGCCAATTCGTACATTGAAAACGTCCGCAAGGGGGACGCCCACTTGCAGCTCGTCGGCGCCACGCCGGGCTCGCAGGTACACGTCGAACTGCGGAACCACGCCTTCAACTTCGGCACCGCCGCGGCCGACCCATCAGGCGGCGTCAATTACTGGCAAGCCAACCCCGCCGTCGGTTCCACCGCGTACACATACCAGCAGTTAATCAAGTCGCACTTCAACATGCTGGTGCCTGAAAACGCCGGCAAGTGGGCCGAAGACGAGTTCACCCACGACGTGGTGAACATGAGCACCAACGACGCGATCGTGAATTTCGCCAAACAGAACGGCATGCAATTCCGCGAGCACAATCTCATCTGGGGCAACAGCGCCGGTAGCCCCAGCTGGGTCAACACGCTCCTCACGCAAGCCCTCGCCGGTAATGCCACGGCGAAGGCCGACCTGCTCGCCGAGATCAACGAGCGCATCGCGTACTATGTCGGCGATGGCGTCGGCGCCGAGCGGGCTCGCGATTACTTCGCCTTGGACGTGCTAAACGAAGGCCTGCATCAAAACCAATTCCGCACCATCTTCGGCGACGCCGGCCTCGCGAGCATCTACAACAGCGTCGCGGCCGCCGCCAACGCCGCCGGCGCGGACGTGAAAACCTACGTCAACGAATACAACGTGCTGCAGTGGTCGTCCAACCCCACGACCAGCGCGAACGACGCTTACGCCAACTGGTACCGTGAGCATGGCGAAGCGATCCAAGCCGCCGGCGGCCAGGTCGATGGCTACGGCGTGCAGTACTACGCCGTCCTCGATTCAACCGCCAACCAGTTCAATCCCCACAGCCCGGCGCGCATGCAGCAGGTGTTTCAGAACCTGTCACTCACCGGCAAGCCGTTTGAGCTTACGGAGTTCGGCGTGCAGAACCAAGGCTCGCCGAGCCTGACCGACGCGGCCAACGTCCTCGAAGACACGATGCGGATGGTCTTCGGCTCGCCGAACGCCGACACGTTCAACATGTGGGGCTTCTGGCAGGGCGCCATCTGGAACCAGGCCACGCTCGGCGCCCTGGTGGACGCCAATTGGAATCTCACGCCGGTCGGGCAGCGTTACGAGCAGCTGATGAGCCAGTGGCGAACCGATCTGACGCTCACCGCCGACCGGAACGGAGCGATCGACTTCCGCGGCTTCTACGGCGACTACGATGTCACGATTGACGGAAAAACTTATCACCTCTCGCTCGACAAGGGCCGGCCGGAATACCAACTGATCGTTCGCTTAGGCGCCGACTTCAACCACGACAACGTCGTGAACGCCGCTGACCTCGCCCTATGGCAAGCGAACTTCGGCGCAAGCCCAATCGGCGATGCGGATGGCGACGGCGACACCGACGGCGCCGACTTCCTTCTCTGGCAATCGCAGGCGGGCCAAATCACCAGCCCCTTCACCACCGCCGCGCAAACTGTCCCAGAACCAGTGGCAGCGCTCCTCCTAGGCTGCGTGCTGGCGCCCACGTTCGCTCGTCGATTAAAAAGAGCGTCGCCACACTCTTGAAGGCAGACTTCTAAAAATGCCTACTCACCGCACCACCGTCGAATTCGGCAACGGCAATCGCTCCGCCATCTCCACCGCCTCGCGCGTCGCCGGCATCCAGGCCGGCGGCGGCGCGGAGAGCATCTGCACGAGCGCGCCCACGGGGATGCCCTGAAACGGTGGCTGCATCACCAGCGGCCGGCCGCCGCTCACCAGCATGCAACCGCCAGACGTGCCAGTGGCTGTCTTGCAATTTCCTTCGAGCGTCAGCCCGTGATCATCCAGTTGAAATCGCATTCCGATCGCATCCAGCTCGATGATCGACGGATCGACCGCTGAGGCCAGCCCGTCCGCCGGCCGCGGACAGCGCAGGATCTTGTCCATCGCCTCGACCAGCGAATTGCTGACCTGCGCCCGGCCGCCAGCGATCGATCCGGCGAGCCGCTCAATCCGCTCGCCATTCCATCGCAGCTCATCAAGCGAAATCGTCGCCAGGCCGCGCAGCTCATGCGGCGAACCCTCGGGCCGCAGTCCCGCGAGATCGACCTGTTCGATTCGCCCGCTCATGGAGCCGCGAATTGCCGGCGCGTCGAGCGTCCATCGCACCGATCCCACAAAGGCCGCCGTTTTGCCGAAGTTGCCGAACCCCGGCGCCACCGCCGCCAACGCGCGGGCCGGCATGGCCGTGGAAACTTCTAACGTCAGTTGCGGCGAAGCGTTCGCCTTTTCCGTCGACGGCGCCAACGTCAATCGCACCGCCGGCGGATCGGTTGACTTGCCTCCGATTGAGAACCCGCTGAGCCGGGCCTGCAATCTTCCCATTGAGTCGCGCTGGAGGCAACCCTGCACGTTGTTCAACACAAAGCGCGCCGCCCCGGCTTTCAGCTCGAGCGTGCCAACGCGGATTTCCTGATCCTGCGACGGCAGGTTCGTCAGCCACGCGTACGTGCGCGTGGCCAGAAGCTCCAACTGTTCGCACTCAATCGTCGCGCGTTCAATGGAAAACAGGCGCGTGCTGTTGCTCGTGCGAACTTCGACGCCATCGACTTCAACAAAAGCCAGTGCCGTCCGCGGGTCGCTAACCACCATCCCCGAGCTCCGCACGAGCCCCGGCCGCGGCGTGCGCCACTCGTCCAGCTTCACGTGCATGCCCGCGCGCAGCCCAAGCTCATGCGCGATCCGCCCCTTGCGCCCCGGCCAATGCCGCTCGCCGATCCACGCCCCCACCGCCAGCGTCGGCGCCACGCACAGCGCAACAAACGCGGCGCGGCACACAATTCTGCGCGTAGTTTCGTGAAGAGCGAACATGGATGCGGGAGTGGTCAGGGCCAGTGGTCAGGGGCCAGTATTGGACGAGGACGACGACTCGCCGCCAGTGACAGGAGAGCAGCGACAGCGGCTTTTGCCTGTCCCCTGGCCCCTGTCGACTGTCGACTACCGCCCCGCTGCCATTTCCAAAAAGAGCTTGTGCCGGGCTTGCATCTCGACGAGGCTGTCCCCGCCAAATTTATCGACCACCGCCGCCGCAACCTCAAACGCAACCACGTTTTCCACGATCACGCTAGCAGCCGAAATCGCGCACACGTCGCTCCGCTCGTAGCTAGCAGCCTCGGGCTGCTTCGTTTCGAGGTTGATCGACTCTAGGGCTTTGCGCAGCGTGCTGATGGGCTTCTTGGCGGCCCGGATGACAATCGGCTGCCCGTTGGTCATTCCCGCTTCCAGGCCGCCTGCGTTGTTCGTGGGGCGTTCGTAACCCAGCGTCGGCGACTGCTTGCGGCTGGCGTCGTAATGAATGGGGTCATGTACCTGTGACCCGGGTCGCCGCGCGGCCTCGAACCCCAGGCCGATCTCCACCCCTTTGATCGCCTGCACTGCCATCACCGCCTGCGCCAGCCGGCCGTCAAGCTTGCGGTCCCACTGGGCGTGCGTCCCGAGGCCGAAGGGCACCCCGTGTACCTGGACCTCGACAATGCCGCCGAGCGTGTCGCCCTCCTTGCCCGCCCGGTCGATCAGCTCCTTGATCGCCGCATCGCGCTGCAAGTTCAGTGCATACAGCTCGCTCTGATCGCGAACCGCTTTGAGTTCTTCGAGCGTCCCCGCGACCGGCTCAATCCGCTCACCGCCCACTTCCAGCACGAAGCCAAAGACCGTGATGCCGAAGTGCGCGAGGAGTTGTTTGCACAGCGCCCCCGTTGCCACCCGAACCGTCGTCTCGCGAGCGCTCGCCCGCTCAAGCACGCCCCGGATACTGCCCAGGTACTTCACGGCGCCGGTCAAATCGCCGTGCCCCGGCCGCGGCCGCGGCAGGTCATCCAGCCGCTCCAACTTGTAATCGCGATTGGCGACTTCTAGCGCGATCGGGCTGCCCAGCGTCACGCCATGCCACACGCCGGCGCGAACATCGACGGTGTCGGTCTCGATCCGCTGCCGCCCGCCGCGGCCATACCCGCCCTGCCGCCGCCGCAACTCGACGTTGATCGGCCCTTCATCGACCGCCACGCCGGCCGGAAAGCCGTCGATGAGCGCGATTAGCGCCTTCCCGTGAGATTCGCCGGCAGTCCAGTAGCGGAGCATAGCGTGGAAGAATGGACGGTTGAGCGAAATGTAAGCCTATGCATGAGTATAATTCATGCGAGATTGAGCAGATAGCGGCCGTTCGCTGGAGGCGCCTAGGGTGGAAGTTCACCCCCAATCCTTCCGCAGCAACCGCTCTTCAATCTTGTATGCGTGATGCACATCGTGCAGCGCCACATGGCGGAACATAATAAACACGCTGTAGTGCGAATACTCCCCATGCTCGGCCGTCTTCGCCCACTCCTCAAGCGACAGCCGCTTAAGCCGCTCGATCATCGCCCCGCGCTCGCGCACCAACCGATCCATCGCCTCATCGAGGTCTACGCTCAAGAGCGCGTCCTCCGGCTCATCACGCGATGGCTCGTAAGGCCTGATCACTGGCTTCGGCTCGGTTAGCATCTGCTCCAGCCGCCGCATCATGATCGGCTGCACCGCCGGCACGTGTACCGCATGCTCATGCGCGCTCCATACGCCCGCCGCCGGCCGCCGCTTCAGCAGCTCCGCCGGCACTTCGCGAATCACGGAAATCACCAACTGCGGCCCGCGCTGCAGTTGCTCAAGGACCAGATCGATTTC
>JAICUM010000751.1 GCA_025935855.1 Pirellulales bacterium
GAGCCGCTGCTTTCTGACGAGGAACGCCGGATCGTCGCGGAGCGCGTGGGCATCGGCGCCATCAAGTACGCGGACCTCGCGCACAATCGCACGAGCGATTACAAGTTCAGCTACGACAAAATGCTGGCGATGAACGGCAACACGGCGGCGTACATGCAGTACAGCTATGCCCGTGTGCGGAGCATTTTCGAGAAAGGCGGCGTGGCTGCCGAGGCCTTGCGGGCCGGCGCGGCTTCAATATCGCTCGATCATCCGGCGGAGCGCGCGCTTGCACTGGCCCTGCTGCAATTCAGTGAAGCTCTGGACCGCGTCGTGATCGACTACCGGCCGAACCTGCTGACGGATTATCTCTTCGACCTGGCCAGCAAGTACGCGACGTTTTTCGAAAGCTGCCCGGTGCTACGGGCGGAGACGGAACAACTCCGCACCAGTCGGCTATTGCTGTGCGACGTTACGGCGCGAACCCTCGCCCGTGGCTTAGAGCTGCTCGGCATCCAAGTCGTCGAGCGGATGTGATTACGAAGCCGCCGCCTGCTTCTTTTCCTGCTTCGCCTTGGACTTGATTTCTTCGCCCCAATCGGTTCGCGCCGGGCCAGGCCAGGGATCGACGTCGGCGCGCTTCGCCCAAGCTTCCCACTCGGCGATCAGCCGCTTCGCGATCTCCGGCTGCTCCTTGACGAGGTCGTCTTGCTCGGTGCGGTCGGCTTCGATGTCGTACAGCTCCCACGGGCCTTTCAGCTTCATCACGGCCTTCCACTTGCCTTGGCGAATGGCGCGGTTGCCTTCGTGCTCCCAGAAGATGGGATTCTTCCGATTCAGCGGCTCGCCTGCGAAGGCCGGCCGCAGGCTTACGCCTTCCATCGGCTGAATCTTGTGATCCTTATATTGAGTTGGATACTTGGCGCCCGTCACGTCCACGACCGTCGCCATGAGGTCGATCACGTGGCCGGGCTGCTGTTCCAGTTTGCCGTTGCGCTCTTTCGGGATGCCTGCGGGCCAGTGGGCGATGAACGGCGCCGAGATGCCGCCTTCGTGCGTGAAGTGCTTGTAGCGGCGGAAGGGCGTGTTGGCGAGCGTCGCCCAGCTTTGGCCCAGGAACACGCGCGACGCCGGCCCGCCGGGATTCTTGCCTTCGTAAATCCCCCGCGGTCCCGACTCGGCGTTGCCGCCGTTATCGGATAGGAACACCAACAGCGTGTTGTCGAGCACGCCCTTCTCTTTCAGATGGGCGACGAGCTTGCCGACGTCTTGATCGATGTGGTCGATCATCGCCGCGTAAATCGCCATCTGGTGGTCGAACCGCTCTTTATCCTCGTCGCTCAACGAGTCCCAGTCCGGCACGTCCGGCGGAATGGCGCTCAACGGCCATTTGGCATCGACCAGCCCCATCTCGATTTGCCGGCGATGCCGCTCCTGGCGCAGCTTGGCCCAGCCTTCCATGTACTTGCCGCGGTACTTCTTGATGTCTTTGGCCGGCGCCATCAGCGGAAAGTGTGGCGCGCAGTATGGCAGGTACAAGAAGAACGGCTGCTTGGCGTCGATCGCTTCGTCGGCGAACTTCAGCCCCCAGTTCGTCCACAGGTCGGTGCTGTACCAGCGCTCGCCGAACATCGGGTCGTTCTTCTGCTTCTCAACGCCATTCAGAAAGATCAGCGGGCGGTACTTCTGGTTGCGAAAGTAAATGCCGCCGGCCGGCGAGTTCAGCTCCTGCATGAACCCCCGCTCCCACGGCGGCGTGCCATGCTGCTGCCCTAGATGCCACTTCCCCGCCATGCAGGTCTGGTAGCCGGCCTCTTTGAGCACCTCGGCCATCGTCACGCAGTCGTCCCGCAGCCGGCCCTGAGTGCCCTTCGTTCCCTCGTGGACGATGTTGTCCAAATGGCCCATGCCCGCCTGATGCGGATACAAGCCGGTCATGATCGAGGA
>JAICUM010000107.1 GCA_025935855.1 Pirellulales bacterium
GTGAGGTTCTTGAGATTGTTCTGGCAGGCGTTGCGGCGTGAGGCTTCACGGGCTGCCTGAATGGCCGGCAGCAGCATTGCCACCAGCACACCGATGATGGCGATGACGACCAGCAACTCCACCAAGGTGAAGGCGGCGTAGCGTATCTGCAGGTCGTGGCGATGTCGCATGACGGGCGTCCGCAAGAGTAGCGAAAAGTACGGTCGCCGGATAATAACAGACACGCAGGACTGATTTGAAGCCCCCGGACGGGCAGCTTCTTTTCGGCCAGCGCACTTCAGTATTGGAAGTGCTTGATCTGCTCGCCCTGGTCCTCGATGTGGGTGAGCGATTCAATGCCGATTTCCAGGTGGACGTCCGACCAATCCTGGCTGACCTTCGCGTCGCTGCGCGTAGTCTTAACGCCTTCGGGCGTCATCGGCAGGTCGGAGACGAGGAGCAGGGCGCCGCGGGCGATTTGGTTTTTGTGGCCGACGACGAAGATCGTCGCCGTTTCCATGTCGATCGCGATCGGCGTGTAGTCCTGCAACTGCGTGCGGAATTTTTCGTCGTGCTCCCAGACGCGGCGGTTGGTCGTGTACACGACGCCGGTGCGGTAATCGAGATGCCGATCGACAAGTTTTTGCGAGACGAACTTGTGGAGCTTGAACGAAGGCAGGGCCGGCACGAGCTTCGGCAGATAATCGTCCGACGTGCCGTCGCCTCGGATGGCGCCAATCGGCAAGATGAAGTGGCCGATTTCAGTCGATCGTTTCAGCCCGCCGCACTTGCCGAGAAAGAGAACCGCCTTCGGCGGCTTCGCGGTGAGCAGGTCCATCACCGTCGCCGCGTTGGGCGAGCCGATGCCGAAGTTGACGATCGTCAGGCCGTCGGAATTCGTGGCGGCCTGCATCGGCCGGTCGTTACCGTAGACCTGGACGCCGAATCGTTCGGCGAAGTGGCTGACGTACGTGCGGAAATTCGTCAGCAGGACGTAATCGCCGAACTTGTCCAACGGCATGCCGGTATACCGCGGCAGCCAATCGTGGACGAGATCATGCTTGGTGATCATGGGGAAGCGAGGGGCCAGTGGCCAGTGGTCAGGGTCCAGTGGTATTGTTGAACAAATCCCACTGCTTCACTCATCTTACAACTGGCGGAGACTATTTCTAATAGACCTTATGGCTTGGGTCGGCGAGCCACTCGTGGAAAAGCTGTTTGCAGTCGTCGGCAAGCGTGCCGGGAATGAGCTTCACCCGGCTGCCGCCCTGCTTGAGTAGCTCGGCGGCGGGGAACTGAAGCTCGTTGAAACCGGCGGCGTCGGCGTCGGCAATTGTGGCGCCGTAAAAAACCGTATCGACCCTGGCCCAGTGGAGGGCCGCCATGCACATCGGGCACGGCTCGCAGGTGGTGGCGACGATCGCGTTTTCAAGAAAAATATCCTTGATCTGGCGGTTGGCCGCCCGGATGGCGTTCACCTCGGCGTGAGCCGTGATGTCGGTGGTGAGCACCACCGTGTTGTGTTCCTTGGCGATAACGCGGTCGCCCACGGCAATGGCGCAGCCGAAGGGACTTTGGCCGCGACGGAGGCCTTCGCGGCACTTATCGATGGCCATCCGCATCAGGTCTTCGGGCGATATCATGCGGTGGCTCCAAAGTTCAAATGAATGGGCGCCGCTGCTCGCTTGTCCAGCAGTGTGAAGCGTGTACCAGGCGCCCACTGCTGGACAAGCCAGCAGTGGCACCCGAACGGCGGCGCCGGGCGCCCCGCCGCAAGCGGGCGGGGTTAAATGAAATGAGTCAAAACATGCATCAGGCTACAAAATGGGGTCATTGGGGGCTAGTCGCGGCGGGGTGCGGAACTATTTGCCCGCGCAGGCCATCTCGCTCATAATGAATCGTACCTACCAAACGCGTCGAGGCGGCGTCTGGGAACAGAGGTTGATGGGGCGCCACGGCTGCTTTTTGATCCCACCTGGGCAGCCTGGAAGATCGACTGTCTGTCCACAAGCCGCAGGGACTCTCCTGACCACCTTCCTTCGGCCAGATCAATGGACGCGGGTCAAATTCTGTTAAAGCATGGCTTGCTGACTAACGCCGACCTGTCTCGGGCGGCGGACGCGCGCACCAACGGCGCCCGGGTGGACCAGGTGGCGGTCGAGCTAGGCATCGTCGGCGAGGCGGAGGCCTTACGCGCCCTGGGGGCGGAAACGGGAGTTGACTTCATCGACCTGGAGGCGGCGAACGTCGATCTGTCGCTGCTGCAGCCGTTCCCGCCCAAGCTCATCCACCGGCACGGCCTGTTTCCCATTGAGAGGCGAAAGGGCGTCGTCGTGGTGGCGACCTCCGATCCGCTCAATCTTTATCCGCTGGACGAAGCGGCGGCGGCGCTGAACTGCCCGGTGATTCCCGTGCTGGCCACGCGGGAGGCGATCGCCAAGCGAATCAAGACGCACCTCGGCGTCGGCAGCGAGACCGTCGAAGGCCTGCTCGCCCAGCGCGAGGAGGAAGAGCTTGAGCTGGTTGACGGCCTGCAAATTGACGAAGGCGAAATCGCCGCCGAGGTACAGGAGGCCTCGGTCGTTCATTTGGTGAACGAAATCTTGCTGGAGGCGATCGACTCGCGGGCCAGCGACGTACACATCGAGTCGCAGCCCTCGGGCATCAAGGTGCGCTATCGCATCGACGGCATCTTGCAGCAGCAGCCGACGCCGCCGGAGATAAACCGCTTTCAAGCCGCCATCATCAGCCGCTTGAAAATCATGGCCCGGCTGAACATCGCCGAGAAGCGGCTGCCGCAGGACGGGCGCATCAAGCTGAAGGTCCACGGCCGCGAGGTGGACGTCCGCCTGTCGGTCATCCCCATGCTGCATGGCGAGGGGATCGTCATGCGGCTCTTGGACAAAGGCCGAATGCAGTTCTCGCTGGAGCGGCTCGGCATGTCGGGCAAGCTGCGGGAGAAGTTCGACCGGCTGATCCGCTTGCCGCATGGGATCGTTCTCGTCACGGGGCCGACCGGTTCCGGCAAGACGACGACGCTTTATAGCGCGCTCTTGGACATCAAGAGCGAGGACACGAAGATTATCACCACCGAAGACCCGGTGGAGTATCAGCTCGAAGGCATCAACCAGATTCAGGTGCATCCGAAGATCGGGCTCACCTTTGCGGCGTCGCTGCGGTCGATCCTGCGGCATGATCCGGACATCGTATTGGTCGGCGAAATTCGCGACCACGAAACCGCCGAGAACGCGATTCAGGCGTCGCTCACCGGCCACTTGGTGTTCAGCACCCTGCACACGAACGACGCGCCGAGCGCCTACACGCGGCTGGTGGACATGGGCATCGAACCGTTCTTGGTGGCCAGCACCATTGAAGGGGTGATGGCCCAGCGGCTGGTGCGCGTCCTCTGCGAGAAGTGCCGGACGCCGTACAAGCCGCGGCGGGATGATTTGCCGTCGGATTTTCCGTGGGATGAATTCATCGAGCAGGGCGGCATGCTGTATCAGAACGCTGGCTGCCGGAACTGCCGCGAAACGGGCTTCACCGGCCGGCAAGGCATTTTCGAACTGTGCGAAACGACCGACGCGGTGCGGCAGTTGGCCCACGACCGGACGTCAAGCTGGGAGATTCGCAAAGCGGCTCTCGCCGACGGCATGCGAACCTTGCGGCAGGATGCATGGTTAAAAGTGCTCGAAGGACGAACCACAGTGGAAGAAGTGTTGCGCGTAACGAAGGGCGATCTCGCATAGCGCAGCCCCGACCTAGCTAGGTCGGGGTTATGGCAGGGATTTTTGGCAATGCCAGACTTTGCTTATGTAGCTCGAACATCCGCGGGGCAGCGCGTGGAAGGCGTGCTGTCGGCGGCGACGCAGCGCGAAGCGCTCGGGGCGCTCTTTGCCAAAGAGCTGTTCCCTGTGCAGGTCAAAGCCACAGGCGGAAAAATCCGCCAGGCTAAGTCGCTCAAGGTCCGGCCGCAGGCGATGTCGCAGTTCTACGTGCAGCTCGCGGCACTCTTGCGCAGCGGTGTGCCGCTCTTGCGATCGCTGGAAGTGCTGGAGAAGCAGTCCGCCAATCCGTCGCTCAAGAAAATCAACGAGGACCTGCACGCCCGCGTCACCGAGGGCGATTCGCTCGCCGACGCGATGGCCCGCCATCCGCGGGCGTTCACCGAACTGTCGCGTAGCATCGTCCGCGCCGGCGGCGAAGGCGGCTTTCTGGAAGAGGCGCTGGAACGCGTCGCGAAGTTCACCGATCAGCAAGCAGAGCTGAAAGGCCGCGTGCTTGGGGCGCTCGCTTATCCGGCCTTCCTCGCGGTGTTCGGCTTTTCCATCGTCGCGGTGCTGGTCACGTTCTTCGTCCCGCAGTTCGAAGGCTTGTTCGAACGCTTGCGAGACAAAGGCGAGTTGCCGGTGTTTACTGATTGGCTGCTTGCGGTGAGTGCGGCGATCCACCATTACGGCTTGCTGATATTGCTCGTGCTGATCGGCGCGGGTGTGTTCATCCGCAAACGGCTGCAGACCGACGAAGGCCGGTGGTGGCTTGATCGCTGGCGGCTAAAGATTCCGCAAGTCGGCACGATTTACCGCAACTTGGCCGTCTCGCGGTTCTGCCGGGTGCTGGGGACGTTGCTGGCCGGCGGCGTGCCGATCGTGAAGTCACTCAAGATCAGCTCCGATTCGACGGGCAATCGGGTGCTGTCTTCCGCCATCAACCAGGCGGCTGAGAACATTACGGCCGGCGAATCCCTCGCCGCGCCGCTGGCTTCCAGCGGTCATTTCCCGCCGGATGTGGTGGAGATGGTCGCCGTGGCCGAACAGTCCAACACGCTCGAGTCGGTGCTCACGAACATCGCCGACTCGCTGGAGCGCGAAACCTGGCGGCGGCTCGATTTGCTGGTCCGGCTGATCGAACCGCTGATGCTGTTGCTCATGGCGTCGGCCGTTCTCGTGATCGTGCTGGCGTTGATGTTGCCTATGCTCAAAAGCGCCACGTCGCTGTAGAATGAAGGTCCATCCATCACTCCCCCACCTAAAACACGGCCCTCGGGCCTCCCACCTGCAAGAGCAAGAGGAAAGGACACGTCATGAGCCGACCCACGCTAAACAGTAGGCGAGTTTCTCCGAAACTCACGTCTCGGAGAGGCGCGGCTACCGTACGCGGCTTCACGCTGATTGAAGTGCTCTTGGTGCTGATCATCCTAGTGATTATCGGATCGATCGTCGTGCCGAACCTGTTCGGCGCCAAAGACAAGGCGAACGTCGACGCCGCGAAAGCCCAGGTCACGGTGCTCAAAGGCGCCATGCAGATGTACAAGCTGGACTACAATAAGTACCCGGCAACGCTGAAGGACCTCAATGAAAAGCCGAGCGACAGCTCACAGAGCGACAAGTGGCGGGGGCCGTATCTTGAAGGGAAGGTGAAGCCGGACCCCTGGGGCAACGAATACCAATACGCATCGCCGGGAAAGAAGAACACGGACGGCTACGATCTCTGGTCCAACGGCCCCGATGGCCAAAGCGGCACGGAAGACGACATCGGCAACTGGGAGTAGGCGATGGCGCGCTGCCCCGAGCCTATCCGTACCGAGTCTGTCCGGCTCCCTTTCCCTGGAGGGGAGCCTCGCCCTCCCTGTAACCCTCGCGGCATGACGCTCGTCGAGCTCGTGCTCGTCCTGGCTCTCCTGGTCATCATCGGCAGCCTGATCGTGCCGGTGTTCGTCGGCAGCTTCAATTCCGTGCGGCTGCGGCGGGCCGGCGACGAAGTGCTCGCACGCTGGGCGCAAACCCGGTCGCGGGCCATCGAAACCGGCGAAATCTACCAGTTCCGCTACGCCACCGGGATGGGGACGTACCAAATCGAGCCCTGGATGCCGATGGTCCAAGACCCGGCGCAGGGCGGAGCGGCGGCGACTTCTATCGTCTCTTCGACGGTCGGCTCGGGCGAAGCCGGCGCCGCAACCACCGACAATCCCAATGGGGTCGTCAACGGCGGCCTGCCGAGCGCAGTCGTTTTCCAACAGGGCCAAATTGCGGTTCAATCGCCGAATTCGACACAGCAGCAGGCCGCGTCCCTGGAATCGGGCGGCGGGCTTTCAACGCCGATTTTGTTTTTCCCCGACGGCACGACCTCGCAGGCCTCGCTGGTGTTAGCAAACGATCGTCAGCAGTATGTGCGGCTCACGCTTCGCGCCCTGACGGGCGTCGGGCGCGCGACCGAGGTGCTGACGCGCGACGAACTGCAGCGCTATTCCAGCAAACGGTAGTCATTAGACATTTGCCGCGAATCACGCGAAGTTTTCCGGAACAAGAGAAAAGAGCGTAACGGCTCAGTTTTATGCATCGAGGCCATGAAGCGACGGCTAGCGCGCCCTTTCAGGGCTACGGTCTTGGGGAGCGTCGTGCATCTAGGGCTGCGCCCTGGGCTGTCGTAGCGCGGCCCTACAGGCCTTTCAAGCGATGCGCGGCTGGTGGCCGGCGGCAAAGCGCGCGGGCGTTCACGCTGCTGGAAGTTATTTTGGCGCTGGTGATTCTTGGCGCGGCGATGGCCATTTTTGGCGAGGTGATGCAGCTTGCCAATCGCGCGGCGGTCGATTCACGGGCTGAGACGCAGGGGCAGCTTCTTGCCGCGTCGGTGATGGACGAGATTCTCGCCGGCGTGCGGCCGCAGCAAAATGCCAGCCGGCAGCCGTTGGACGTGGAGGACACGACCGGGTGGTTGTTCACCGTAAGCATCGGCACGTCGGATGTTCAGGGCGTCTTGCCGCTGGAGGTCGTCGTCGAGCAGGACCTGGAGGAGCGCTATAACCCGGTGAAGGTACGACTGGTGCGCTGGATTCCGACCGTCGCCGAGACTGACGAGAACGCGGAGCAGGCAGCCCAAAGTCAGCAGGGCGGTCAACAAGGCGGCGCCAGCGGCGGAGCGACGGGCGGCGGTGGCACTCCCGGCGCGGCCGGCTCAACCGGCGGAGGCGTGTTTTGAACAACCGTCGAGCCTTTACGCTGATGGAGGTCGTGCTCGCGATCGCGCTCACGTCGGTCGTGGTGTATCTGCTTACGTCGGCCATCCAACTTTATATGGTGCGAGTCGATTCGAGCCGCAGCCGCGTCGAGTCGGCGCAGCTTGCTCGGACCATTCTCGATCGCATCGCGGCCGACCTGACGGCGACGCGGCTAGAGGCGCCCGCAGTTGGCGCCGGTGCGGGTGGCGGCGCCGGCGGAGGTTCCAATGGAGGAACTTCCGGCGGAGGAAACTCCGGTCAGCAAGGCGGCGGAAACAGCGGCCAGTCGGGCGGTCAAAACAGTAGTCTTCTCGGAAATAGCGGCGGCGGTTCGGGTCAGCAAAACAACGGCGCCAATGGCGGCTCAGCCGGCGGCGGCATAAGCGGCGGCACGGCCGCATCCACGCCCATTCAAGGGGTGTTCGGAACGGTAGACACGCTACGCATCGACCGCTCGGCCTACGGCGATTGGCAGCGCGCGGCCCGCCCCGTCGATCCACAGGAGCCAGCCAGCGCCGCCGATCTTCCGGCGACGGTGCGCTACTTTTTTGAACAAGGTACGCGGCAATCCGCCGAGCAGCTCGCGGCCAAGGGTGTGAGCGATGGAAAGCGGCAAGCCAACGTTAGCGGCCTCTATCGCCAGGTTATTCCCACCGCATCGCTCGCGGCGCAAACCGATCCGCTCGCGGCGCCCTCGGACACGGTGAGCTCGACGCCCGAGCTGATGGCTCCAGAAATCGTGAAGTTCGAAATCGCCTACTACGACGGCCAGAAGGCCCTGCAAGAGTGGGACACCAGCACAAACCAAGGACTGCCTTCCGGCGTTGAAATTATTCTCACGGTGTACGAGCCGCGCGACGACGAAGCGAACCCGCAGGAGATTCACTCGTCAGAACAGACGTATCAAGAGAACGAGCTTGTCGAGTATCGCCGCTTCGTCCGGCTGCCCTATGTGAGTCCCGCGCAACCGGCCGAGGCGCTGCTGCCGGCGCCGGGCAGCAACAACAATCAGCAAGCCTCCGGCCAGCAAGGGCAGGGCGGCGGAAACGGCAATCGCGGCGGCGGGCAATCGGGCCAGGGCAACAGCGGCGGTGGTCAAAACAGCGGCCAGGGAGGCTCCAATGGCCGCTCATGATTTTGGTGAACTCAAGCGCAAAGCGTGCCATGCCCACGTCCGCGTGGGCATGGAAAACACGCTAAACATGCCCACGTCGGCGGACCTCCGTGGGCATGGCACGCGGTTGAACGGCAAGC
This sequence comes from Pirellulales bacterium, assembly GCA_025935855.1. Taxonomy (GTDB): domain Bacteria; phylum Planctomycetota; class Planctomycetia; order Pirellulales; family Lacipirellulaceae; genus Lacipirellula. The sequence goes on from JAICUM010000107.1 coordinate 8,231, forward strand.
CAAGGACCTTCGATCAAAAGCATCGTGGCAGCATCCTACTCCTGGTGCTTGTCGTCATTGCGATGCTCACGCTCGGCACGGCGACGTATTTGGAACTCATGCAAAGCGAACGGAAGGCGGTCCGCCACCACGGCCGCGGCGCGCAAGCCGTGCGCCTGGCTGAGTCGGGCGCCGAATACGTGAAGACGCTGCTGGCCATGACGCCGGCCGACCTGCAACAGGCCGGCGGCCTTACCAATAACGCCGCCAAGATGGCGGCGATGATCGTCGATGATCAGGAGGCCGATTTCGAACGCGGCCGGTTCACGATTCTGGCGCCCGCCCAGGCCGATGGCGCCTATTCCGGCGCCGTCCGCTTCGGGCTCGAAAACGAATCCGCCAAGCTGAATGTCAACACGCTGCTGGCCCAAGGCGCTGAGGATCAGGCCACGAATCGTCTCATGGCGTTGCCGGGGATGACGCCGCCGGTGGCCGACGCCATTCTTGATTGGCTTGATACAGACACCACGCCGCGAGCCAACGGCTGCGAGCAGGACTACTACAGCCAGCTCGATCCGCCGTACATGCCGCGCAACGGGCCGATTGCCGCGCTCGACGAGCTGCTCCTGGTGCGCGGCGTGACGCCCGAGTTGCTCTACGGCGCCGATCAGAACCGCAACTACGCGATCGATCTGAACGAATCGCCGCGCGGCGCCCTTGCCGAGTTGAACATTGCCGACGGCTCGATGAACCGCGGCTGGTCGGCCTATCTCACCGTGTGGAGCGTCGAGGGGTTCAAGCCGCTCACGGCAAAACCCGCGGTCGATCTGAACGGTCAAAACTTACAGCAGCTTCACACCGACCTGCAGGCCAGCATTGGCGACGACAAGGCAAAGTTCATCGTCATCTACCGGCAGTACGGGCCGCAGCCGCAACAGCAGCCGGGCCAGGGGATTCCCGGCGGGGGGAATCAAATCGGCGGCTCAGCTTCCGCGGGCGGCGGCGCTGCGTACGGCTTTCAAAGCGCCGGCGGCAATTCAAGCGGCGGTAACCGCGGCAACGGCGGTAGTGGCAACAACGGAGGAACCAACACGGGCGGCAACAATCCCCAGCAGCAGCCGGTGAACGTGAAGATTTCTTCCGTGCAGCTCAAGTTCGATCAGCAGGGCGGCACGCAGATCAACTCGCCGCTGGACCTGGTGGGCGTAAAGGTGCAGATTCCCGGACAGAATAACGGGCCGCCGCAGGTCGTAGATTCGCCCTGGACCGCAAATCCCACGTCTTACCACGATCTGCTCTTGCTCTACGATTCGATGACCTACGGCAATCGCCGCGTCGCGGGCCGGGTGAACATCAACGTCGCCTCGCGGCCGGTTCTCGCCTCGATTCCCGGCATGCCGGCCGACGCCATCCCGCAAATCGTTTCCCGGCGTGAAGCGAATCCGGACCTCGTGTCGAGCGACCAACGCCACGCCATCTGGCTGCTCACCGAGGGCATCGTCACGCTCGACCAAATGAAGCCGATGGAGCGGTACATCACCACGCGCGGGGATGCGTTCAGCGGGCAGGCCGTCGGCTTTTTCGATGCGGGACCCATGGCGGCCCGAGGGGAATTCGTGGTCGATCGATCCGGCCCGACGCCGCATTTGCGTACCTGGCAGGATTTGACTTCGCTGGGCCGGGGGTTTCCGATTTCCGCATTGGGCTTGTAAGCCTTTTGCAACCGGCGACAGTCTTTCGACCGAGCTCGACCAGGAGGGCGCCCAAGCCGCCCGGTTCCCAGTTACAATGGATTGATCGACTGCCGACGCGTCATCGCGATCGGCGATCCGGAACAATGATGCGCCTGCCGAGAGCGTCAGGCGTTCAGCGATGAATAGAGTCCTCGCGATCAGATTGCAGCCGAACAGCGCCCTGGCGGTGCTCGTGCGTGGCGGCGCGCCGATCGCAGTGGAGCACGTGCGGCACATCGCGCTCACCGAAAGCAGCAACCCGCAAGCGCGCGGCCAGGCAATCGCGGCCGCCTTGAGCGAATGGCACCTCGGCAAGATCCCGGTCGTCGTTGCCGTGCCGCGGTCCGAGCTTTCCGTACAGACATACGATTTGCCGCCGGCGCCGGCTGAAGACTTGCCGGATCTGGTACACCTGCAGGCACAGCGCGATCTGCCGATCGCCGACGATGGCGAAGGGTTCGATTTCCTGCCGCTCGCCGGCGACGAAAACCACCCCTACCGCGTGCTAACCGCCGGCCTGCTGCCCGCCCAGTTCAAATCGCTGCATGAAACCTGCGAGGCGGCGGACTTGCACGTCGCGCGCATCGTGCCGGAGCCGCTCGGTTGGCTCGAATATGGCCGGCGCGTGGCGAACACACTGGGCGTGAGCCCCGACGCCATGACGGTCTTCGCCGCGATCATCGGCCGGCAGTCGGTGGTCTGGGCTTCGGAAGGCGACGTGCTGCGGCTCATTCGCTCCGTCTGGCTGCCCGAGGACGACAATCGTGCGGCCGATGCGGCGGCGCTTGGCGGTGAACTGCGGCGGACGCTGCTGTCGCTCGCCCAGTCGCCTAATGCCGCGCAGGGCGTCGTGAAGTGCGTTTACATTGGCTTAAACGCGGATGAGATCGCCGGTGAGCTGAGCGCGACGCTTTTCAAGCCGGTTCAAGCCGCGCCCTTGGATCAACTCGTTCGAATCACCGACGGCGATCATTCGGTTCCCTTGGTCGATGTGGCGCCGGCGGCCGCTCTCGCCGCGGCGCTGGCCGATCGCCGCCCGGCGCCTGTCGATCTGTTGCACCCGCGCAAACGCCCGGCTCCGCCCAGCCGCACGCGCACGTATGTCCTTGCCGGCGTGGCGGCCGCACTGCTGGTCGCGGCCCTCGGCTGGAAGGGTTACCGCAACCTTCAAATCCCGCTCGAAGACGCCGCCAAAGCTCGCCAGGAGCAGCAGGCCCTCAAGCCCACGCTCGAAAAGCTGGCCGTCGA
>JAICUM010000616.1 GCA_025935855.1 Pirellulales bacterium
CGGGGGCTTACGCCCCCGGCCAGGCGCTGTCGCCGCTTCTCGGCTGCAGTCGGGGCGCCGCCGCGCAACGGGAAGACGAACACTGGAATGCGAATATCGTTCATCACTTCTTGTTCAGTTCCTGATTGACTTGCTTGAGCAGTTCCTCGAAGGCGGCTTTCCATTTGGGGCCGCCGAGGTCGGGGTACAGGCGGACCATTTGCTCGACGTTCTTCTTGGCGGCGTCGAGCTCCTGCTGGCGCGTGTCGCCTTCAGTCACCGTGCCGGCGAGGTAACGCGCGCGGGCGATGTTGTAGCGGGCGTCGAAGAAGATGTCTTCGAAGCGGGCCATCCGTTCTTGCTCTTCGGGCGTGACTGGCTTGTTGTCGCCCGGCGCCTTCCGCTGGGCCGCGTCAGCGACGATTGAAATGCGGTTCCAACCCCAGATGAGATTCTTACCGTCCTTTTGCGGCAAATCGCCGCGGATGGCCTTGTTGAAGGCCTCCGGATTCTTCGCGGCGACGCCCCAATCCTGGAAGGCCGAAGCGGCGGCCTGTTGAAGGTCAAGCATGTTCGGCTTGGTGCGGAGGATTTCGGCGTACTGTTCGATCGATTTGTCGTACTGACCGCGCGAGGCCAGACACTCGGCGAGGCGCATCCGCACGCCGAGGATCGAGATTTCATCCGGCGCGTATTTCTTGTTTTTCTCAGCCGTTTTTAGTACGGCTTGATACTCCTTTTGAGCGCGATCGATGTACTCGTCGGCTTCCTTGCCCTCCAAGCCCTGGCCGAGCTGCAGATTCATTTGGGCGAGCCAGACTCGCACTCGCCACGTGTCGGCGTCGGGCCGCTTGGCGACGCGGTCGAGCACGTCGCCGAACGCGGCGGCGACTTGTTTGGCCTTGTCCTGCTGGCCGCCGGCGTTCAGCTCCTTCATCTGCCGTTGAAGTTGGAAGCCCAGACTGCGATACATCTCGGTAAGCTGCTGGTCGGCGCTATCGCCGCCTTGCGCCGAGACAAAGTCGTCGAGCGACTTCATCATCGCGGAGGCTTTTTTCCGTTCGGGCGGCTCGACAGACAGGTAAGTGCGGAGAGCCGTCTTATAACTCTCGAGAATAAATGGATTGGTCGCGGCCGGGGCCTTTTCCTTCACGAGCGCTAGCGGCCCGGCTTCTTTATCTTCGAGAACGCCTTGAGCGGTTTTCGCGTCTCCCGTGGCAAGCAGATACTGCACGAGGTAGAGAACGCCCGCCGCGGAGGAGGCGGTCAACTCGCCGCCTTTGCGAGCCGCTTGGAACCCGGCGTTGAGTAGACTGCCGGCTTTGTCGCGCAGGGCGATGGCCGACTCGCTTGGGGCTTCACGTTGGCCGGCGGTAGTGCGCAGGTATTGCGACCACAGCCCGGCGCCGAGCGTGAGCTGCGCCGGTCCGCGGCTTTCGGCCGGCAGTTTCTCGACAATCGACTCCGCGTCGGCAATCCGATTCTCGCGCAGAGCGTTCTGAATGAGGAGCGTCGCCGCTGCGGCGGATTCGGGCGCCTTCGGCCAGCGCGTGGCCATCAACTGCGCCAGCTCGGTGAGCTTGCCGGTTTCGTAAGCGCCTGCACGATCCGCGGGCGGCTTTCCGTGTTGCGGAGCGCGGGCTTCGTTGGCCAGTTGCTCGTAGGCGGCCAGCGCAACCTTGGCCGCGCTGGGGGCGAATTCGTTTTCCGGATATTTCGTGGCGATCGTCTCGGCGAGAACGGCCGCGTCGAACGTCTTCTTATCGTCCAGGAGCAGGACCGAAAGGTAATAGCGCACGCGGTTGAGCTTGTCGATCGGCGTCTGGCGATCGGCCATGTCTAGAGCCAGCTTCAGCACGCGGAGCGCTTCCTCGCGGCTTTCGGCGGCTTGTTGTTGTAGCTCCTCGACGGCTTCCGGGTTGTTTTCGCGGGCGAGCTTTGCGGCGACGCCCGAGGAATTCATGAGCCCGATCGCTTCTTCGCCGGCGGCGAACGCTTCGTCGAAGTTTTTCGGCTCCGGAGCGGCTGCCTTGCCGCGACCCGCGGACGCCAGAGCGGCTTTGGCCTCTTGCTGGAAATCGTTGGGACGTTGCGAGACTTCGCGGAGCAGCTTGCGCGACTCGGCTTGATATCGGCTGGCCTCGGCAGGCTTCGCCTGGCCGTCTTTGAGCTTCGCCTGCATGGCCGTGGCGAGCTGGTAGGAAACTTCCAGCCATTCGGATTGCTGACGCTCGGCAGGCTGCGAGGCGGCCAGCCATTCCTGGCAACTGGTAATGGCTTCGTCGAGCTTGCCGATGGCGATAAAGCATTCCGCCTTGCGACGGACGGCCCGCGCCGCCCAAATTCGAAATTCCGGTTTGGTGGGAATTGAATTCGTGAGACTGGTGAAAATGGTCAGCGCCTTTTCGTAGGCTCCCACTTCTTGAGCACAACGTCCTTGGTAATAGCGGCTCGCGTCGCCGGCCACCGAGCCGCGGAACTCTTCGTTGATCTGACCGAACAGAGCGGACGCTGCGTCCAGCGCGGCGGCGCGCTGGTTGGATTTTTCGTCGAACGTGAGCGCCTGCTCAAATCCCAATTGGGCTCGCAGGAATCGCGCCTCAAGCTGGCGGTTGCGGAGCTGGTCGCGGCGTTCCTTGGCCTTCGGGTCGGCTTGAATGGCGACGGCCTTCGGCAACGCGGCCAGCTCTTTCGTGCAGATTTCGATCGCGCGATCGGTGACGGCGGTGGCTTTGGCGAAGGCTTCGCGGGCCTTACTCCGCGCGGCGGCGATCTGCGCGGCGGCTTGTGGCGGAAGCTGTTTGGCCGCGGAGATGGCGTCGAACCC
>JAICUM010000408.1 GCA_025935855.1 Pirellulales bacterium
AGGAGACGTTTTATTCATCCGGGGCGAGCGTCAAGGCGTCGTTGTTGTTCCTGCAAAAGTTCACCGAGCGCGAGAAGGCGGACTTTGACAAGAAGCAAGCGGCGGTCGGCAAGGAAATCGACGCGAAGTACGCCGTGAAAATTGCCGCCGAGCAAGAGCGTCTGGAGGGCGCAATCGCGTCGGCCAAAGCGGCGAAGGACGCCGACGCGCGGAAGGCGGCGCAAGCTGAGCTGCGTGCTTATCTGAACCGCATGGCGGAAGCGAAAACACGTGAGGCCCGAGCGCTGTTGAAAGAGCGGTTTGACTACCCGATTTTCCTGTACGACGCGGAGAAGGTGGGCATCACGGCGACGGGCGAGCCGGACGCTAACGAGCTGTACCCCAATGAGCGGATGCCGACCGGGATGGCGAGCGAGGAGACCTGCTTGGAGCTGTACCGGCGGTTTTGTAAGAAGCCCGAGGCGTTCGTCCTGGAAGGAAGTCAATCGTGAACACGGCCGCGATGGAGCAGCTTGCTTCTCCGGCAGTTGTCAAGCAAAACTTGACAACTGCGGGAACTTGTAAGAAACGCTTACAAGTTCGCCTATTGCTGCGGGATGCGAATTTTCGCCGAGGAGTGACCAGTGTCTCAATCGCTCGCCAAAGTTTACCTGCATCTTGTTTTTTCCACCAAGAACCGCGAGCCCGTGCTAGCCGACGCATGGCGGGACGAGTTGTTCAACGTATTAGGCGGAACGGCCAACAATCTCGGCTGTCAGTCGTTGATCGTCGGCGGCGTGGCGGATCACGCCCACATGTTGTTCCAGTTAGGGCGAACGATTTCGATAGCCGATGCGGCAGGCAAGATCAAATCCGCCTCCTCGGCCTGGGTGAATCAGACGCGCGGGCTGTCCGCCGAGTTCCATTGGCAAGGGGGATACGCGTGCTTCTCCGTCAGTCAATCGAACGTCGAGGCGGTGCGCGAGTATATTCGGCGCCAAGCGGAACATCATGCGAGGCAGTCGTTTCAAGACGAGTTACGGGAGTGGTTGCGGCGCTACGAAATCGAATGGGACGAACGGTACGTATGGAATTGAATGGGGCGGCGTCGTGGCGTGAACGGCCCCTTCAGCGCCGAAGCGTGAACGGCCCCTACAGGGCCGAAGGCAATTGGGGTTCCAAGGTCCCAGGCCTTCGGCCTGGGCTGATGGAAGCGGCCCTACAGGCCGGAGGTCGAGAGGATCACGCCGCTTTCGAGCCTGAAAGGCACGCTCCGCCAGCCCAGGGCGAAGCCCTGGGAAGGCTGGAAGACCCGTGTGCGACCCTGAAAGGGTCGTTCGACGTTCGCCCATGGCCGCAGCCCCGTCAGATGGAGGCGCCTTGTGACGCGACGCAACCAGCGCGAAGAAACCGCCGCCGCCACAGCGCGTCGAAACATAGCAGGGGTGACGCATGAGCGCGGTCGTTGCGGCGCGGCCGCGGGCTTTTGCGATTTGGTGGCGGGACCTGCATCGCTGGTCCGTTGGTTCGTTCGTCGAAACTGGTTGGCGATGGCCGGGCGAGACGATTCGTCCCTTGTCCGCGGCCCTGACGCGCAAAACTGTTGATGTTGATCGCGACACGACGCCAAATGACAACCTGCGGTTAGTTACGCTTCATTTTGATGGGGAAATGGAGCCGCGCGGCGTTTCGCTACCCCCGCTCTCCGTGCAAGACGCGATAGTGAAACGAGTGACAGTCGGCCGGGAGGAAATCGCCCAATTGAAGGCGGAGGCCGCGGAGCGCGCCGCGTCGGCGAAGGCGGAGGTGGAAGCGATGATTCTGGGGACGAAGCCGGTGGGCTGAATCGCTCGCTTCACCCGCAGGAGCGAAAAGGTGGGTGCGAGCACCCAGCCTACGGGGGCTTTATGCGGCGGTTGAAAACCGCCGCTACGCTGTTAGCGCACGCGGCAGCGGAAGCGGAGGACGCCACCCTCGTGCTTCGGGAGCGGGTCTTTTAGCTCCCACCGCAGGACGAGCGACTGGCCCTCGTTGGCTTGCGTTGAGAAGTCGGCGGGCAGCGAAGATTTCTGGCTGCCTTCGATGTACTCGAGCCGCGTGGTGAGGTTATCGGCGATCGTCACGTTGCCGATGACGCGGTCGCCGATGTTGTCGAACCGGAGGGTGAACTCGACCTCTTCGCCCGGTTGGGCGGCGCTTTTCGAGGCGAGCTTGATCAGCCGCAGCTTCGGGTTGTTCGGCTCGAACAGGTGGTAGATAGTGCCGGGCGATTGCACGCTGACTTCGGCTTGGGCGCGGCGTTTGTCGAGGACGACTTGAGCCGCCTGATCGCCGGCCCAGGTGATGGCGGCGAGCGACGAGCGGGCGACCTTCACGATGTCCGTGCCGATGAGCTCGCCGGTGCGGACGATTTGGAGATTGGCGTAGGGCGCCAGCGAGCCGATTGATTCCTCGACGCGGCGGTCGCGATCGAGCTCGCCGGGATGCTGCCGTTCGCGGAGCAGGCTGGGCGGCTGCTTCGAGCGATCGACGTTGACCTTCGTTTGAGCGAGGGCGGCGGCGGGCGTTTCCCGGTCTGCTAAGCGCGCCGGCGTGATTCGTTGGAGCGTGCCGCCGACGGCTGCGTAGCGATCGTACTCGCGGACGTCGATCACCTGCCGGACGGCGGCGAAGCGCGGTGCGTAGATGCAGAGCTTGTTGCTGGGCGTGACGATCGTGCGGCCGTCGATGGTGTCGTAGTGGGCGATGGTATCCTCTTGTTCCAGGCCCTCGATGTGCCAATCCGCGGTGACGGCCGCGGGGAATCCGTAGTCGCCGCCGTCGCACAAATACTCGTCGTGGGGTCCGAGCACTGGGCAGTTGTTCGTGCAGGCGCACGTACCGTGATATCCGTCGGCGGTCGGCGGCGACGGCGCGGGACAACTGGCGGGCTGTAGTTGAGCGTCTTCGAACGTCGGTTTTTCTTGGCCGGCGGAGGCGGGCTGAACCGGCTGTTCCGACGCCGGCAGGACGGAGAGCGGCTGTTTCAATTCGGCTGGCGCGCGCGGCTTGGTCTGCTGGGCAGTTGATTCGGCGCTGGCCAGCCGTACTTGGGATGCATGGTTGTCGCTGGCCGCCAGCGGCTGCTCATGCAGCGCCGGCTTCATGTTCTGGTCGTTGACGAGGTGAACCTCGGAGCCGGTGTGAACGACAATCTCGGGCGATTGGCCGCGGATCGTTGTGGTTTCAGCGATGCGATATTCGGGCTGGGCCGCGGTGCAGGAGCAGAGCACGATCATCGCCGCCGCCACGATGGCGAAGCGCAGCCACGTGGGCGTCGGCTGGTAGGCCGGCGATGCGGGGCGTGCGTTGTGGTGGGTGGGTGAACTGTGCATTGCGTGGGGATTGTGAAGCGAAGACGCAAGCGGTGGGCTAATCTTGAACGACGTTCAGCGATGCGTCGGGGTTGGTGATAATCCCTCCCCTCGCCCCTCCCTTCGAGGGAGGGGGAGTTCTTCGACGGCCCGTTTGTTGTGGTCGTAGACCGTTACTGGGGGCGCGCCGTAAAAGAACGTCGTGTTGAGCTCCTTCTCGTCGGGGACGCGGCCGCCCAGCCGCAGGATCGCGATTGGCCGGCCGAGATTGTCCGCCGTCACCAGAGGATCCTCACCCGGGCGCACGTCGAACCAGCGGGTCTCGCTGGTCGCCTTCTCGGCAACCGGGAGGGCGAGCTTGGGGTCTTCCACGTAAATGACCCGCGTGATGAACTTGCCGTCGGCGGCCATTTCGAGCTCTTGTTGCGTCAGCTCGACCGGCACGGGGAAGCGGAGCGATTGCCCCGGCGGCGGATACAGCCGGTCGATCATCTCGATCGTAGGAAACACTTCGACGCCCGGGTGGCCGGGAATCTCGGTGACGCGGAATCGATAGACCGGGCCGATGGCGAGGCCGACGACGAGCCTGGTCGGCCGGCTCTCCAAAAATCCTGTGGCCGTGGCCGGGGCGATTCGCGCTCCTTGCGGAGCGCGAATCTCCACCGGCTGGCAATACCCTGACAACGGTCCGCCCCTCATCAGTCGTTGGCGGCCAATCGCTCCCGGAGGCATGGCGCCGGCATGGCGCCAATGGACTGGTCTGTCCTGCCCGGCCGCGGGTGCGGCCAAAGCAAGGCAGATCAGCACTGCCCATCGCAGTTTGCCTTCGACTCGACAGTTGTCGAAGCGATGGAGTAAACGAACCGTTGTCATAAGTGAGTCGTCAGTAGTCAGTGGCCAGTCGTCAGTGAAAAGAATTCTCAACCGGAGATCAGCCTTCAAATGCCTTTACTGGCCCCTGTCCCCTGTACCCTGGCTACTGCTGTGGACAATCTCCTTCGTAGCAGGCGCCGTCTTGTTGGCAGCTCTTGTCGCCGATCCTTGCGCCCATGTTGCGAATCGCGGTTGGGATGAGCGGCGGAGTGGTGCCGCCGAACAGCTTGAGCGGCGCCCGATTGACTTCGCTGACGTTCACGTGGTTGACCGGGCGCGGGTAATCCATGCCGGGACGCTGCTTGACGGTCATCTTCATCTTGGCGACCGGCGGCGGCATCTTCACCCGGGTGTGGTTCTTCATGATGTGTTGCGTGAGGCCGGCCTGATGGCCCAGCGGAATGTGCGGCGGGCCGGGCAGACCGATCGGCGTGCCGGTG
>JAICUM010000063.1 GCA_025935855.1 Pirellulales bacterium
CTGGCGGCGCGGCGACATGGCGTCTCGCCGGGCGAGATGATGGTGCTGGAGGATAGCCAACTTGGCTGCGCGGCGGCGGTGGCGGCCGGAGCGTACACGGTGGCCGTGCCGCACGGGCAGAGCCTGACGCACCAGTTTCCGGGCGTGGCGTTTGAGGCGTCATCGCTTGAGGATGAGCGGATTTATGCGGCGCTGGGGCTATCAAACCGGTCACACCGCTAGCAAACAGGTACGGCGAAAATGCGGCTAAGCCGCAAGCGATAAGTGACAGCGGAGTCGAAGTGTATGCCGCCCATGCCGACTTTTGAGGAATGCCGGCTTTCGCTTATTAGTCCGAACGCCTCGCGCCGATGAAGACGAGGCGGGCCGCGCTCTTCTTGCATGCGGCCGTGGGCGTGGGGGGCGCCGCCGATGAAGAAGATTCTTGCTTGTCTGGTTCTCGTGTCGGCCGCGGGCTGCCGGATGTGCAGCAGCTGCGGCGATTATTCGCCGCCAGTGGCGGGCTCGCCCTACGATGCGTTCCACACGCGGGCCGGGTCGGCCTTCAACGGCAGCGTTTATCCCACCACGCCGCCGACGCCGCAGGCTCCGGCCAAGGCGGACAACCCGAGCGTGCCGTTAATGCCCGCGGTGCCCGTGGCGCCGCAGCCTTCGGCTTAGCCAGCGCAGCGCGAGGCTACTTCAAGCCAAGCGACGCTGGAAGGCCGGTGAAGGCGCGTTTGGCGTGGCGGCGGTTAAAAATTTCGGGATCGAATGCGTCGCGCGGCTTGAACCTGACCGCGGGCGCTGCCTTGGCAGGCTGAATATCGAAGTCCGCGTCATCGAGCGGCTCTTCGAGATCAAGTGACTCGGCGTGCTGTTGACCGGCGGTTTCGTTTGGCTGCGCGGGTGTTGGCTCCGGCGGCTTCACGCCGGCGACTTCGTTCAGCCAATTGAGCAGCAGTTTCGATTGCAAGGCGGATAGCGCCTTTGAGGCTGGCTGATTCGGTTGGCCGTGCGCCGTTCGGCCCCGTTCGAGCAGCGGACTGTGTGACGGGTCCTGCCCGTCAAGCTGGGCGAGCACCGCGTCGAGATTGCGGCGAACGAGCGCCGGGCTGCCGGCGCCCTGGAGCGCCCAGCGGTCGAGCTGCAGTTTCTGTTTCGAACCGGGCTGGTGGCAGCCGCTGGTGGCACAGCCGTGGAGCAACATCGGCTGGATACTGCGAACGAATTGCGTTTGGACGTTGACGGACGTGACCGGAGCCGCGGCGGGTTCAATCGCTGAAGCGAGAACGACGCCGCTTGAATGAGCCGGCGGCGTTGGAGCGGCGGATTTCAGGTTACGGAGTTCAAGGCATTGCCTGAGTTGTAGTTCGAGCGAAGGCAGTGCGAAGTTTCGCGGATCAGCGGCGCGGATTTCTAGAATTTCGCGTGCGGCTTCCGCGAGAAGATCTTGCCGCAGGCACCAGCGGACGAGCTCGCACCTGCGTTCCATTGACGGGCCCACGCGCCCTCGCTGGATATCGAACGCTTCCTTCAACGAGCGGCAGGCAATGTCCACCTGGTCGGCCGGAACCAGGATGGACGTGGTGGCGGCCGCGATGCGATACGACTCGCCGACCTGCTCAACATTGCCCGAAAGGACATTGCCATTGCGCAGCACGACGACGCCGGGAGCCGCGGCGCCGTCCGCAGCGACATGCGAAGCGGCGAGCGTGAGCGTGATCCACGCCACGAAGCCGCCGCGGATGAAAAAAAGTCGAGACATAGGCGGCGGGAGCGTATTGGCGGCTCGCGGGGCGGTCAAGCCTGGATGGAGGCCGGGCGACGGGATATACTCAAAAGTCTCGCCGCCGCCATGTGTTACGGGCCGGCGGACCGGAGGCAAGCGCCGCTTCGAGGGCGGCACGTTCGGCGCCCTATGGCCACTCATCGCCAGCCGCTCGGCGAGCGTCGCGAAGCGTTTTACAGCGGCCACGTACAGGGCGTCGGCTTTCGGTACACGGTGCGGCAGCTAGCGGGCGGGGTCGACGTGTCGGGCTACGTTCGGAACCTGCCTGACGGCCGCGTGCAACTGGTGGTCGAGGGCGAACCGGCGGAGCTTGACCGATTCATGGCGGCGATTGCGGAGCGGATGTCGGGCTTCATTGCAGATACTATTGTGGACGTTCGACCGGCGACGGGCGAGTTCCGAGCCTTTGAAGTCCGCCATTAACTGATTGTCTTGATTCCACTGCAGTATTGGTCTCGATGAACTATGTCGAAACTCGCGATTTGGATTACCCCGATTTGGCTGTTGTCGGTCGGCGTGACGGTTGGCGGCCTGCTTCTGCTTATCCTGTGGGGCCTGTGCTGGGTGATCAACCGCCGCGCGGCCCGCGCGATCGCCCGTACCGTGGGCGAGGGAATTCTGCGACCGGTTTCGTATGTGGTCGTCGCGATGGCGGCGCTGGCGGTGCTGGCGGCGATGTCGATGCCCTGGCAGCGGACGATCGAATCGCTCAAGCGGCTGCCGTTTGTGGGGCCCATCCATTTGGAAGTGACAGTGCCGGCGCGGACGAAGGATTTTCAGGCGACGGCGGCGTTTCGGGCCAGCGAACTGCAAACGTACTCGATCAAGAGCGAGCAGGACGTCGCCATCAATTCCGAGCCGGGCAAGGGGTTTGTGAACCCGGTGATCGTGGTCGAAGGCGGCGAGCCGTACGTGTGGAAGCCGGGCGGGGTAGCCAAGCGTGGCTTTGAAGGCGAAGTGGACTCGCTGTATATCACGAACGAAAGCGATGCGCCGACAAAGGTGGTCATGGACTTCCAGGCGGACATGGAAATGCCGCAGGTGCGGTCGATTCCGATCGCGGCGGCGAGCGTTGTCGGGCTGTACTTGTTCTACCTGGCGGTGACGGCGCTGGCGCCGCGGACGTCGGTGATTGCGTCCTCGACGGCTAAAGAAACGGTCGCTCAGCCGCTGTTTTCAATGCTGGTGGCGATTGGCGTGGTGGCGCTGATTGCATTTGTGTTCACGCCGTACAACACGTTCGGCGAAGACGTGAAGATGCTGAAATCGTCGGGCATGACGACGATCAAGGTGCTGGCCATCATCATGGCCCTGTGGGCGGCGAGCACGTCGGTGGCGGACGAAATTGAAGGCCGGACGGCGCTTACGCTGCTCTCGAAGCCGGTGGGCCGGCGGCAGTTCATCCTGGGCAAGTACCTGGGGATCCTGTGGCCGATTCTGCTGATGTTCGTGATTCTCGGCGTCGTGTTCCTGGTGACCGTCTCGTACAAAGTGGTGTACGACGCCCGCGAGTCGGCGAAGACGACGCCCGAATGGACCGAGTGCTACACGGAAGTTGTCCGCATCGTGCCGGGGCTGGTGCTGGCGTTTTTCGAGTCGGCGATCATCGCGGCGATCAGCGTGGCCGTTTCGACGCGGCTACCGATGCTGCCGAACCTCGTGATCTGCGGCTCGATTTACGTGCTGGGGCACCTGGCGGCGCTGATCGTGAAGTCGTCGGCCGGCGAGAACACGTTTGTGCGGTTCGTCGGGCGGCTGATGTCGGTGGTATTGCCGGTGCTCGACCATTTTGAGATCGAGGGGGCGATCGCGGGGGCGTCGAGCGTGCCGGCGGCGTATCTGGGATGGGCACTGGTGTACACGGCGCTGTATTCGGCGGCGGCGATTTTCTTGGCGCTGATCTTTTTCGAGGATCGCGATCTGGCGTGACCATGGCAGGGCGAGGCTCCTGCCGAGCCTTGCTGCGCCATACCGCGCTGGGGCTCGGCAGGTGCCTCGCCCTCCCCTATGTGGCCATCCAGATAACTAGCCCGCTTTGCGGCGGATGATGACGGTGTCTTCGTCGGCGGCGCCGAAGGACGCGGCTTCGGGCAGAATGCTGGGCGTGAAGGGCGTGGCCAGCGGGCCAACGCGACCGCCGCTTGTGCCGTCCCACTGATGCCGGCGGACGCACTGGAGAATCACTTCGGCGACCGCCACGGCATTGCGGCCATCGGCGCCGGTGACTTGCGGCGGCTGCCCGGTGCGGATGGCGTCGGCAAAGTCGCGGATCTCTTGCTCGATGGCGTTGGTCTCTGTCGCGGGCACTTCTTGTTTGACGAGCAGTTCTTCGAAGAGGTGGTCGCGAAGACGGCAGCGCGTCGGCTCATCCAGTTCCGTGACATGAAAATTTCTGGCGAGAACGTCGGCTCGCGGTTCGATGTACGCTGCCTGGCGCGAGGCGAAGTCGATCGCCGCGAATCCCGTCGGCGTGAAGACGTGCATCGTCCGCGCCGGGGCGTAGCTGGTGCGCGACGCGGTCAGATTCGCCACGGCGCCCGAGGCAAAGTGGAGGCGGGCGCTGACCATATCTTCGTGATCGCCGAGGACCGAGACGCCGACCGCGTCCACCGAAACGACCGCTGATTTCACGAGCGAGAGCGTGATGTCGATGTCATGGATCATGAGATCCATCACGACGCCGACATCGGTTGAACGGAACGTGTAGCCGCTTTGGCGGCGGGCCTCGATAAACTTCGGCTCGTGTAAGCGGTCCTGAACGCTGACAAACGCGGGGTTGAAACGCTCGACATGGCCGACCTGCAGGATCATCTGCCGGCGGCGAGCAAGCTGAACCAGCTCATCGGCTTCCCCGAGTGTCGGCGTGATTGGTTTTTCTACTAGTACGTGTACTCCGCCGCGGATCAGGTCGCTGGCGACGCGGTGGTGTGAAGCGGTGGGCGTGGCGACGACCGCGGCGTCCACCTCGCCAAGGAGATCGCGGTATTCGGCGACGGCGCGAGCGCCGGTTTCCGCGGCGACTGCCGTAACCACCTCGGGCCGCGAATCGACGATCGCAACCAGCTCGATTTCATCCACGCCGGCGGCCAGCCGAGCGTGAATGCGGCCCAAGTGGCCGACCCCAACGACAGCCAATCGCAAACGGCTCACGCGGCCAGCCTCACTTCCCGGCCGCGGCCGTGCTTGCCGCCATGCTGCCCCTCAATGAACGCGAGAACCTGTTCAACCTCCGGCGAAAGCTGGTTGTTCGCCCGAAGAATTTCGCGAGCATGGGTCAGCCCCACCTTCGAGCGATAGAGCAACCGATGAGCGGCGGCGATCGGCTCGACGCGTTCCAGCGAAAAATCGTTTCGCTTAAGCGCGACGATGTTGATGCACCGGGGCCGGGCCGGGATTCCTTCGACCAGCATGAACGGCGGCACGTCGTGCAAGGCGCGGCTCAGGCTGCCAATGAACGAATAGCTGCCGATTGTTACGAATTGATGAACCGCGCAACCACCAGAGATGGCGGCGTGATCGTGCATGTGGACGTGGCCGGCAAGCAGCGAGCCGTTGGCGATGAGAATGTGGTTGCCGAGCTTGCAGTCGTGGGCGATGTGGCAGTTGCCCATCAGAAAGTTGTGACTGCCGATACGGGTGACGCCGTCTTCCTTTTCGCTGGCGCGGTTGATGGTCACGCCTTCGCGAAGAGTGTTGTTGTCGCCGATTTCCACCGACGTGTCGCCACCTGCGTAGGAAACGTCTTGCGGATCGGCCCCAACGACGACGTTTGGAAACAGGATGTTGTCGGCGCCGAGCGTGACATTGCCCATGAGGGTGACATGGTTCATCAGTCGGGTTCCGCGGCCGACGCGCACGCCGGCGCCGATCATGCAGAAGGGGCCGATGACGACCTCTTCGTCGATTTCGGCCCTGGGATCAACCCAGGCGTTGGCTGCGATACTGGTGGCCATGCTAGTTTCCTGTCGTGCGCTCTTGCGCTTACGCACTTGCTCTCAAGGGGGCCGCGGCAAAACGCTGGATCAATTGGCGGGTCATCTCGGCGTGCAAGCGGTGTCCACTGCGATACGCCACGAATTGGCCGACGATGCGGCGGCCTGCGAGGGCCAAGTCGCCGATGACGTCGAGGGCCTTGTGGCGAGCGCACTCATTGGGAAATCGAAGTCGATTGTCGATGGGACCGTTTTCGCCAAATACCAAGAGGTCGCGCGGCGTGACTCGCGCTCCCAAGCCCTGTTGGCGAAGCTGGTCGGCCTCGGATTGCAACACAAACGTGCGGCATGGGGCGATCTCACGGCGGAATCGCTCCGGCGTGAGCGTGGCTCGCGCAACCTGGCGACCGATCGCACGAACGCCTGAATAGTCGAGTTGGAATTCGAGGCTGCACTCGCCGCGCGCCGCGGGGCGGGCTTCCATCCAACTATCGCCTTCGGTGACGCAGAAAATGTCGCTCACCTCCAACCGCGGCGCATCGATGCCTTGGCTGACGGCGCCGGCGCGAACCAGTGCATCGACAAACGGCGCGGCCGAGCCATCGCAGCCGGGCATTTCCGGCTGGTTGGTCCAGACCTCGCAGTTGTCGATGCCCATGCCCGCCAGCGCGGCCAGCACGTGCTCGACCATTTCGACTTCGACGCCGCCGCAGCGGAGATTGGTTCGCCGCGGCACCTCGACGCGGTGTTCGACGCGGGCCGGCACGCGCGCCGCCGGCCCCAGATCGCTGCGTACGAACGTGATCCCGCTGCCCGGCGCGGCCGGGCGGAATTCCAGCTGCACGTCCCGCCCGCTCCAATAGCCGAACCCCTCCACGAGGGCGCGGCCGGCAATCGTTTGTTGAACGCGGGGATACGTCATGCGAAGGGCCTTACGATGAACAGCGAACGGAACCGACCGAGAAGCGCGGCGGGGGGCGATCCGCGCCCGGGCTTGACGATTACTGGAACTTCGTGGCAGCCGGTCGGGTGGCGGTTGCCGGCACGCCGGCGGCCGCGGGCCGGGTGTTCCGAACATCCACGCCGAGAACCAGCAGCACGTCCGGCGTGATGTCAACGCTGTTCTGATAAACGATGGGCTGCATGATCGCCCGCATGACGTCTTCGCGTTGGTTCGGGTCGATTTGATCGCCATTGAACCGCAAGACCATGCCGATGTTGGCCTGCTGGGCGTAATGCTTCACCGCGTCGCTGACGGCCGTGTAGGTCTGGTAGTAGATCTTTGCCTCGCGTTCGAGGAAGTCGCGGCGGATCGTGCCCTGCTTGATGCTGAACTGGGCCTTCTGCTGGGCGAGCTGCTCGTCGAGCTGCTTGAATTCTTCGCTGCCCGGCTTGAGCGTATTGCGGCGCTCTTCGAGCGAGGCGATTCGGTCGTGGTCGGCC
This sequence comes from Pirellulales bacterium, assembly GCA_025935855.1. GTDB lineage: Bacteria > Planctomycetota > Planctomycetia > Pirellulales > Lacipirellulaceae > Lacipirellula. The sequence goes on from JAICUM010000063.1 coordinate 7,147, forward strand.
TTGAGCTGGCCGTCGGCTGTTTCCATTTCCTTCTTCAGCGTTTCGATCTGCGAGGTGAACTGCGGGTAGTTCTTGAAGACGAAGCTGATGTCCACGACGCCGATGCCATAGCGGCCGGCGTTGGCGCCCGGGGTGGACGGCTGCTGCTGAGCCTGGCCCGGGGGGGCGATCAACGAAAGAAGTCCGAAGACGGCGACGAGCACAAGCTTTCTCACGTCAGCACTCCTTGCTGGCTGTGGTCATCCTTGACCAGACGTTCTGGGACCCGCCCGTGGGCAAAACTGCCCCCGACAAACAACGCGGGAAGGGGCGGTAAGGTCAAAAGCGGGGCGTATTGTGCCGCTCGGGGCAAGAGGCGTAAAGAGCAGTTCGGCGCAAGTGAATGTTCGCCGTGATAGCGGGGGAAAACGAGGGGAATTCAGCCGTTTACGGCGATGTAAAGATGCTCTGGCGGTTGAGAGGGGTCGCGCCTATTCTCCGCGACCCGCCGGATGATCCCGCCTTTCCCTCCCCCGTTCCAAGTCCGACCCGCCGGAGATTCAGCGTGTCCCCGAAGACGCGTGTGTTGATCGTCGATCGTTCGCGCGAATCGCGCGATGTGCTGCGCTCACTGCTGGCCCGCCGGGGCGCCGAGGTGCTCGAAGCGCCGGCGACCGATCGGGGCGCTGCGATGGCTAATGACCATTTGCCGGACCTGATCGTGGTGGACGCCGAAACGCATCCTTACGGAGCCGACAGCGAGGGGGCCGCCCAATTGGCCCGCGCGGCGGCCCGCAACGCCATCCCAATCGTTGTCCTCGGCACGATGCGTCGCAGCGCAAGTCCTTTGCCCACCGACGAGTTCGTCGCCAAGCCCTACCACTACGGCGCGCTCATCCGTAGAATCGATGAGCTTCTGGGAAACAATCCCTGACGCCTCGGAATTGCTATTGAGTACTCGAAAGAGGCTGATCGCGGTTTAGGCGTCGGTTCTCCCCTCATCGGTTATACTTTTCGCGTCTGGAAACTGAACGTCGCTTGCCTCGATTATTGCAGTCAAGTCGAAAGCGACGTTCAGTTTTCAGCCGACTCGGGTAAAGAGAGAGCCAGCCGCGTGGCGTCGTTGTTCGTCATTCAAGGTCGCGACCAGGGATCGCGCTTCCACTTGGAGGAAGCGGTTCACTCGATTGGCCGCACCCAAAACCACTCGATCCGATTGCACGATACGGAAGTATCTCGCAATCACGCGGAACTGGTGCGCCATGGCAATGCGTATACGGTTCGCGATCTGGGCAGCTCGAACGGCACGTTCGTTAACGGCCGGATGGTGACCGAGCACGAACTGGCCAATGGCGACCAGGTGCAGGTGGGCCGTTCGCTGCTGTTGTACACGGGGTTTGTCGACGACCGCGTGGAAGACGCGGCGGCCAAGGTGGACATCATTCCGCTGGCCGGCGACGAAGACGATGGTTCGCGGATTGTCGCCAGTTTGGGCCAGACCACCGGCGGCAGCGAGTGGCTAATGCCTGATGCCCGCGGCTCGTCAAATCCCTGGCTGGCGCGGGCCCGCAGCAACCTGCAGATCATGTATCGCACGGCGCTGGCGGTGAGCCACACGATGGACATCGACCAGTTGCTCTCCAGGATCATGGACATGATCTTCGAGTGGGTCGAGGCCGACCGCGGCTGCATCATGCTGAAGGATCTGGAAACCGGCAAGCTGACGCCGAAGGTGCGGCGGCACCGCCGCGGCGTGCGTTCGGACGACAAGATCAGCATCAGCAAGACGATTTTGGACTATGTCGTCGAGCAGAACGAAGGGGTGCTGACGAGCAACGCCCGCGACGATTCGCGGTGGGATCCCGCGCAGAGCATCGTGAGCCTCGGCGTGCGCGAGGCGATCTGCGTGCCGATGCAAGGGCGCTACGAGGTGGTGGGCGTCATTTACATCGACACGGCGGTGACGCCGCAGAAGGTGCTCACCTCGAAGGGCTCGAACCAGTTCAACGAAGAGCATTTGCGACTGATGATCGCGATCGCCCATCAGGCGGCGCTCGCGGTCGAGGACACGTCGTATTACAAGGCGCTGGTGCAGGCGGAACGACTGGCGGCGGTGGGACAGACGATCGCCTCGCTCTCGCACCACATCAAGAACATTCTGCAAGGCGTGCGCGGCGGCAGCTATCTGATCGAGCTGGGCTTGGGCGATCACGACGCCGCGACCAAGGGCGGCGAGCGTGATGAGGAGACGGCACAGAAAGCCGTTGACACGATTCGCAAGGGTTGGGGAATTGTCGAGCGGAATCAGGAGCGAATTTCGTCGCTGGTGCTGGACATGCTCACGTTCAGCAAAGAGCGCGAGCCCGAACCACAGCCGTCGGACCTGAACGAAGTGGCGTCCGAGGTGGTGGACCTGCTGGCCAGCCGGGCCGAAGAGCTATCCGTGGAACTGGTGTGGCGGCCGGCGCGGAACATGCCGACGCTGATGTTCGACCCCGAGGCGCTACACCGCGCGATCCTGAATGTGCTGACCAACGCGATTGACGCGTGCGACGAGAAAGAAGCGGGCCGGGTGATTGTTTCGTCGCAGTACGACGACATCGCCAAACTGGCGAAGGTCGTCATCGAGGACAATGGGGCGGGCATCGCGCCGGACGATGTCGAGGCCATCTTTACCGTGTTCGTTTCGCGCAAAGGCGGCCGCGGAACGGGGCTGGGCCTTCCGGTGACGCGGAAAATTCTCGAAGAGCACGGCGGGCAGGTCCGCGTGGAAAGCGCCGTCGGCCAGGGCAGCCGATTCACGCTCGAATTGCCGGCGACGCCCACGCCGCCGGAACCGGAAAACGACCGCCGGGCGACGCTCGCCACGCTGCATGGCGAGCAGGCTTCGAAGTCTGGCGTCGAGTAGGCGACTACTTTTCTGACAAGCCGCTCGGGCTTTCGTAGCGGCGGTTTTCGAACCGACGCGTCACAAAGGACGAGCTTCGGGTCCTTCTCATCTCATCGGCGGTTGAAAACCGCCGCTACGTGGCTGGTTGAAATGGCACAAAGCTTGCATGCATTGCAGCCGTTAATCCTCCAAATCCAATTCTCTCAAACACGATTTCCGGACAATGAAGCTCAAAGAACTCATCACCGCCGCGGCGTTGCCGCCGATTTTGCTCGCGCTGCTTACGCTGTTTTCCATCAGCATGTAAGCTTTTAGCTTGTCACAAGGGCTTGAAGTATGTTGGGAACCATTCTGCTCATCGTGATTATTCTTCTCCTGGTCGGCTCCGCGCCGACTTGGCCTTACTCTCGTTCATGGGGCTACGGGCCGAGCGGGCTGTTGGGAACGCTGCTGGTGATTTTGATCATCTTGGCGCTGCTGGGTTTTGTGCCGCTGGGATGGCGTTAATCGGCGAAGGTTACCGGCAGGCTGACTGCCTCCTGCAGGCGCTGAAGATATTCGCGTCGCGGGATTTCGACGACGCCTAAAGTACCGGTGTGGGGCGTCCAAAGCTGGACGTCGAGAAGCTTGTAACCGCGGCTGTTCAGATGCTCGACGAGCCTGGCCAGGGCGGCCTTTGAGGCGTCGCGCTGGCGGTGGAACATGCTCTCGGCGGCGAAGAACCCGCCGATGGCGACGCCGTATACGCCGCCGGCTAGTTCGCCTTCGCGCCAGACTTCGACCGAATGGGCGTGGCCCAGCCGATGCAGCTCTGAGTAGGCGGCGATCATTTCCGGTGTAAGCCAGGTGCCCCCTTCGCGGCCAGGGCCGATGCCGCACGCTCTAATCACGTCGCCAAAAGCGGCGTTCAACGTGAACGTGAACTCGCCGGAGCGCAGCCGCCGGGCAAGCCGCCTGGAAACATACAGGCCATCCAGCGGCATAATGCCGCGTGGATCGGGCGACCACCAGAGCATCGGCTCATCGGGCTCCGACGGCCAAGGAAAGATGCCGTGGCGGTAGGCGTCGAGCAGCCATTCGGTTGTCAGGTGGCCGCCAATCGCGACAAGCCCTTTACGGCCAGAGCGATTGACCGGAGGAAAAAAGCGGCTGGGCATCTTCGAGGTACGGCTGGATGCAGGGCGAATCAGTAAATCAATATAGGGTGCCATGCCAACGTCTGCGTGGGCATGTAGAGCTCGGATTCCGCATGGCCACGTCGGAGGACCTCCGTGGCCATGGCACCCCATCTTAATTCACTGATTGGCTCTGGGGCTGGATGGCCAATCACTGCCGTAAACGCCGTCGGCCAGTATAATGGCCAGGTAGCGACTGGAGCGGCTCGGCCACGGGGCTTAGCAGCCGCGGACTTGGCCTATCCGGGTCGCAGCTTCCGAGGATCGGCGCGTCATGCAGGAATCCTACCCTCCGTCCGGCCCGGACTGGACTTCTTCAGGCACGGCCGCCCCGCCGCCCTCGCGTCCGCAGACGGCGTCCAACCCATGGGCGAACGACGACATGCCGCACGGCGAGGAAGGCATTCGCCTGCGACGGCTGTTGTGGATTTTCGCCCTGCTGACCATCGTTCTGGTCGCTCCGTCGGTCATTTATCGCATACAGTACGCCACCACCTTGGCCAACGAGCGAGCTCGGCTGCAAGTTGCCCGCGAGAACCTGAAGGACTTCAAGCTCGATCAGATTTCGGCCGCGTTCCGGATGCTGGCCCAATCGACGACGCCCAGCGTGGTCAACATCCGCACGCCGCGAGGACGCGGCGAGGGGCAAGGCTCCGGCGTCATCGTGGACAAGCAAGGCTACATCGTTACGAACAACCACGTCGTCGAGGGCGTCCGCACGGCGGAGATTCAGCTGAGCGACGGGCGAAAGGGAACGGCTAGCGTTATCGGCGCCGATCCGCTCACGGACATCGCCGTGATCAAGACCGAGATGGACGACCTGGTTCCGGCCGAGTGGGGGGACAGCGATAAGCTCGAGGTGGGCGACATCGTGTGGGCGCTGGGCAGCCCCTTTGGTCTGCAAAAGAGCATCACGTTCGGCATTTTGAGCGCGAAGGAGCGCCGCGGAATTACCGGCAGCCGCGTGATCCAGGAATTCCTGCAGACCGACGCGGCGGTGAATCCAGGGAACAGCGGGGGACCGCTCGTGAACGCCGAGGGCAAAGTCGTGGGCATCAACACGGCGATTATTGGGCCGTCGTATCAGGGGATCAGCTTCGCGGTGCCGAGTGCGCTGGCCAAGGCAAGTTACGATCAGCTTCGCGAACACGGCTACGTCCTGCGCGGGTTTCTGGGGGTGCGCCCGAACGAAGTGCCCGACCAGGTTTCGCAGGAATTGGATTTGGAACAGGGCAAAGGAGTGTGGATCACCAGCATCGAGCCAAACACGCCGGCCGCGAAGGCGGGCATCAAGTTGTACGATGTCATTCTCTCGTGGAACGGACACGACTTCTCCGATCCCACGCTGTTGAGCCAGGCCATTGCGGCCACACCGATTGGGACTGAGGTGCCAGTGAAGTTGGCGCGGAAGACGGACGACGGACACAAGGAACTTGACGTTAAAGTCAAAGTGGGGGCCCGCCCACAGGATGAGTAAGGGAGGGCGAGGGTCCTGGCGAGCAAGTGTGGCCATCTCGCTCCGCGAGATGGTTGCCTCTCGCGGAGCGAGAGGCCTACACTTGCGGCTCGGGAGGAGCCTCGCCTTTCCAACACCCCTCCCTAACCCTCACCATCAAGGGGAGGGAATCATAGAGAAGGATCGCCTCAGCGTGTCGCTAACGAGTTTGCAGGACGCGAAGGAGCAGGTTCGCCAGGCCATCGACATTGTCGATCTGGTCGGCGGGTACATTGCTCTGCGCCGGCAGGGACGCGGCTATGTGGGCCTGTGCCCGTGGCATGACGATTCGCGGCCGAGCTTTCAGGTGAATCCGGAGCGGCAGTCGTTCAAGTGCTGGGTGTGCGACGTTGGCGGCGATGTTTTTAGCTTTGTGATGCGGGCGGAGAATTTGGAGTTTCGCGAGGCGCTGGAGTTGCTGGCGGAGCGTGCGGGAATAAGCCTCGCCCCCGCTAAGCCGCAAGCTGCGGGGGAGAATCCGTTTGAGCGGAAGAATTTGCTGCGATGTATGGCCTGGGCGGAGGAGCAGTTTCATCAGTGTTTGCTGAAACTTCCCGACGCGGAGCCGGCACGGCGATATTTGGCTGACCGCGGCATCAATGGGCAAAGCATTGCCGCATTTCGGCTGGGCTTCTCGCCGGCGGAGTGGGATTGGCTGCTTAAGCGCGGCGACGCGGCGCGCTGGACGCCGGCGGTGCTGGAGCGCGTGGGGCTCATCGGCAAGCGCGACACGGGCGGCTACTACGATCGCTTCCGCGGCCGGCTCATGTTTTCGATCCGCGACATCCGCTCGCGCCCAATCGCCTTCGGCGGCCGCGTATTGCCGGAGTTTGCCCGCGACAACGACGCCAAGTATGTGAACAGCCCGGAGACGCCGCTCTTCAACAAGTCGAGCGAGCTGTACGCGCTGGACGCGGCGCGCGATGCGATCGCCGCGGAAAAAGGCGTGCTGGTGATGGAGGGGTACACCGACGTCATCATGGCGC
>JAICUM010000701.1 GCA_025935855.1 Pirellulales bacterium
CGGATAAACAAACTTCCAAAAAAGAATAAGAACGGCGTAGCGTGGAATCATTGGAGGAGGATTCTTTTCCAGAGGCACGCCATTTGCCGTCGCGACCTCATGGAAAAACACCATGGCGTTAGCTGACGAATCCGCTGGCCATCGATTTGACGGCCGCGCCCGCGTCGTGATCGAGGACGTTACGCCCCGCGTGGATGCAGGCGAGTTTCCGGTCAAACGCGTCGTTGGCGACTTGGTGACCGTCGAAGCCGACGTATTCGCTGACGGCCACGATGCCGTCACCGCGGTTGTTTTGCACGAGCATGAGGATGCCGCCGAGTGGTCGGAGGCGGCGATGCGGCCGCTGGTGAACGACCGTTGGACCGCGGAGTTTACGGTCGAAGAGATCGGAACGCATCTGTTCACGATCGAAGCTTGGATCGATCCGTTCACCACCTGGCAGCGCGACTTGCGCAAGCGCGTCTCGGCGGGACAGGACGTCAGCGTCGCGCTGCAAGTCGGCGCCGAGTTGATTCGTGACGCCGCGGAACATGCCAGCGGCGAGCACCGCGATCGCTTACGAGCGTTCCGCGACCGGCTTCCGAGCGGCGGTTCGACGCTCAGCATTGCCGAGGACGCCGAACTGACCCGGCTGATGTTCCGCCACGCTCCTCGACGGTTCGCGACGCGATTGGACCGCGAGTTGAAGATCACCGTCGATCGGCCGAAGGCCGGCTTCAGCGCGTGGTACGAAATGTTCCCTCGTTCGGCGGCGAATGACGAGCGGCATGGGACGCTCAGGGACGTGGAGGCGCGGCTGCCCTATGTCGCCTCGATGGGCTTCGACGTGCTCTACCTGCCGCCGATTCATCCGATTGGAAACGCCTTCCGCAAGGGGCGAAACAACGCGACCGACGCGGCGGCCGAGGACGTCGGGAGCCCCTGGGGCATCGGCTCCAGCGAAGGGGGCCACACGGCCATTCATCCGCGGCTCGGCACGATGGAGGATTTTCGTTCGCTGCGTGACGCGGCTCAGCGGCGGGGCATCGAGCTGGCGATGGACATTGCCTTCCAAACGTCGCCCGACCATCCCTATGTTCGCGAGCATCCAGAATGGTTTCGCCACCGGCCGGACGGCAGCATCCAGTACGCCGAAAATCCGCCGAAGAAATATCAGGACATTTATCCGTTCGATTTCGAGAGCGATGCCTGGCGATCGTTGTGGGAGGAGCTGAAGCACGTCTTCGAGTTCTGGGCGAATGAGGGAGTCCGTATCTTTCGCGTGGATAACCCGCACACCAAGCCGTTTCCTTTTTGGCAGTGGGTCATCGGGGAGCTGAAGCGGGAATACGCGGACGCGATTTTTCTTGCCGAGGCGTTCACGCGGCCGAAGGTCATGCAGCGGCTCGCCAAGATTGGATTCACGCAGTCCTACACTTACTTCGCGTGGCGAGACACGAAATACGAACTCATCAAGTACTTCAGTGAGCTAACGCGCAGCGAGCTGCGTGAATACTTTCGGCCAAACCTGTGGCCGAACACGCCGGATATCCTGCCGGCCTCGCTGCAGTACGGCGGCCGGCCGGCGTTCATGGCCCGGCTGGTGCTGGCGGCGACGCTCTCGGGGAATTACGGCATTTATGGCCCCCCGTTCGAGCACGGCTGGTCCGCGCCACGTGAACCCGGCAGCGAGGAATATCTCAATTCAGAGAAGTACGAGGTCCACCACCACGACATCGACCGGCCGGACAGCCTGCACGACTTCATCGCGCGCGTGAACAAGGTGCGAAAGGAAACGCCGTCGATCGCCCATGCCGGCACGCTGGAGTTTCACAACGTCGATAACGACCAGCTCCTCTGCTACAGCCGGGTGTCACCCGATCATTCGGACGTCCTATTGGTGGTCGTGAATCTGGACTACTGGCATACACAAAGCGGTTGGGTGGAGTTCCCGATTGAGCGGCTGGAACTGCCGTCCAACCGGCCGTATCAGATGCACGACCTGTTGAGCGACGCCCGGTATTTGTGGCACGGGAATCGCAATTACGTGGAACTCGACCCGTCGAGCAGCCCGGCTCACCTGTTCCGGCTGCGGCGGCGGGCCCGGTCCGAGCGGGACTTCGAGTACTTCCTTTAGAAAAACCCCTCTCCCCCAGGGAGAGGGTTGGGTGAGGGGCCCCAGGTCCCGGCTACTCATCACCCTGTTCCGCCCGCGACGATCGGCATAATC
>JAICUM010000612.1 GCA_025935855.1 Pirellulales bacterium
AGCAGGACGCCGCGCTGGGCGTATATCCGCCGCATCTCCCCCGCCGCGAGCGCCGCCAACACCGCGGCCACCGCCATCAGCACCGCCCCCGGCCGCGGATTAACGGCGTCCAGCCAACAAAGGCCAACCAGCGCGACGGCGAACACCACGCCAAGAATCAAACGCCATCGCAGCAAGACAAGTTCCTTGTGATCGATCCCGGTTATTACCCGGTTAAACCGCCGAATTTTCGATTCCGCTGGGCGAATCCGTGAATCGCCTCATGCAACACGGCCTCGTCGAACTCCGGCCAGCAGCGGTCAGTCACCCAAATCTCGGCGTAGCTGACCTGCCACAGCAGAAAATTGCTGATCCGCATTTCGCCGGCCGTCCGAACCAGCAAATCAGGGTCATCAAGCCCCGCCGTGTAAAGATGATCGGCGATCGTCTGCTCATCAATTTCCGCTGGACTGATTACGCCCGCCGCCGACTGCCTGGCGATGGCCTGCACGGCATCGACGAGCTCCGACCGCCCGCCGTAGTTGATCGCCAGGTTGAGCCACATCCCGGTGTTGATCGAGCTCATCTCGACGGTCTTATCAAGCTCGCGCAGCACCTGGTTCGGAATTCCTTCCCGCCGGCCGATCATACGCACCCGCAGATTGTTGTCCATGATCGTACTCCGTTCCTCGATCATGTACTGCTCCAGCAGGTGCATCAGGAAGTCGATTTCCTGCTGCGGCCGCTTCCAGTTCTCGCTCGACAGACAGTACAGCGTGAGCTGTTCAATCTTCAGCCGGGCGCACTCCTCGGTCGTCCGCCGCACGCTGGCCACGCCGCGACGATGCCCCTCGATCCGCGGCAAATTCTGCCGCTGCGCCCACCGCCCGTTGCCATCCATGATGATGGCAATATGCCGCGGCCAACGCGCCCGCGGCACGTCGGTTAGCGCTTCCGGAATGTCCAAGGTGGAGGCTGCCATCCGCCTATCTCACGCCTGCCAGCAGCTTCTTCCCAACGCGAATCGTCTGATCCCGCGCTGGGCCGACCGACACCATATCAATCGGTGTGCCGACGATCTCGCTGATTCGATCCAGATACGCCCGCGCATTTGCCGGCAAATCATCAAGCTCGCGAACCTTCGTCAGATTTTCGCTCCACCCCGGCAGCGTCTCGTACACTGGCTTCGCCCGGCGCAGGTCGTCCACCTGGCTCGGAAAGCGGTTCGTCCGCTTCCCATCAATCTCATAGGCCGTGCAAATCTGCAGTTCGTCCAGTCCGCTCAGCACATCCAGCAACATCACGCAAATCGAATCCACGCCGCTCAATCGCGACGTGTACCGAATCGCCACGGCATCCAGCCACCCGCACCGCCGCGGCCGCCGCGTGACCGTGCCATATTCATTCCCCTGATCGCGAATCCGCTGCCCGATGTCGTTGTTCTGCTCCGTCGGGAACGGCCCGCCGCCCACGCGCGTGCTGTACGCCTTCACCACGCCGATCACGCGGTTGATGTACTTCGCCGGCAATCCCGAACCATTTGACACCCCCACGCCGGAACTATTGCTGCTCGTGACATACGGATACGTGCCGTGATCCACATCCAAGAGCGCCCCCTGGGCGCCCTCGAACAGAATCCGCTTTCCCTGCTCCGCCGCGGTTAGCAAATAGTCTGTTGTGTCATCCACATACGGCTTGAGCCGCGCCGCGTAATCCCGGTACTGCTCGTAAATGTCCGCGGCATTAAGCGGCGTAAACTCGTTTGCCGGAACCATCGCCGCAATGGCAACGTTCTTTGCCCGCGTTACATGTTCTACTCGTTCACGGAAATTCGGCCGGTACAAATCCCCCAGCCGAATCGCAAAGGCTCTGCCTACCTTATCGCGGTAGCACGGCCCGATTCCCCGCTGCGTCGTCCCTATGTTCTCGCCGTCGGACGTGCTCTGATCCATCGCCCGATCTTCCGCGAAGTGCCACGGAAAGATCACGTGCATCCGGTCGCTCAGCTTCAGGTTGTCGTAGTCCTCGACGCCCCGCCGCTTCAGCTCATCGAGTTCCTCGATCGCCTTGGCCGGATTGAACACCACGCCGCCGGCGATGACACACGTCACCCCCGGCGTTAGCACGCCGCTGGGCAGCAGCGACAATTTGTACGTCTGGTCCCCCACCACCACCGTGTGCCCGGCGTTCGCCCCGCCCTGATAGCGGACCACGATGTCATGCTCGAGCGTGAGAAGATCGACGATCTTCCCCTTTGCCTCATCGCCCCATTGCAACCCGATCACGCTCGTCCCAGGCACGCCGCACTCCTCTAAACGAAAATCACTCGCCCAACGCGACTTACGCTCGGCGCAACCGATCGATTGTAACTCAACCCCCGCGACACCGGGAGTCTACGCCGGTAGATAGCCGAGCCATTCTGGCTCGGCGTAAAACCAAAGCGGTTACAAGATGCCGCAATCTCGCACCCTTCGCCGGCTGAAACGGAACTTTCTCCTTCAGCGAAGCATCGCAATTTGCAGAAGCTTCGCGCGCCCACCGCTCTATCGCTATGCCAGCTATTGCCAAAGGAACGGAGCCATGTTGCGAGATCTCTTTCGTCCTCTCCCGCTAGTCGCAGAACTCGCCTGCTTCCTCGCTTTCACGCCGCTGATCACGCCCGCCCGCGGCCAAGGCATGCTCGTGGACATCCGCCCCGATGCCCACTGGCGCCTCCCCCGCCCCATTTGGCCGCCCCGTCCGCAGCCCCAGCCCGCGGCAAGTTACAAAATCGAATCCCTCGAAGTGAACGCCAGCCTCAAAGACTCCACCGCCCGCGTGCAAGTCTCGCAAACCTTCAAAAACACCGGCAGC
>JAICUM010000415.1 GCA_025935855.1 Pirellulales bacterium
CTACGCCCACTACCCCGGCGGCCACAATGAGGCATACCCGGACGGCCCCAAGAACCTGTTCCGCAACGTATACGGCTTCATCGCCGGCACGCGCAAAGGCGGCGACTTCGCGACGTTCCAGGACGGCCACAATGAAATCGCGATTTGCGACGCGGTGCTGAGGAGCGGGCGCGAGAAGCGATGGGTGGAGGTTAAATACTAGCAGCGGCACGATGCCGAAGTTGGCGTGCATGACAGCGACTGCCTAAAGCAAGCTTGCGAGCCGGCGAGCGGAGACGCTGAGCGGAAAATCTGTCAATCGGCTGGGCCTTATCCAGCGCGTCGGCGCCTCGCCGGTTGAGGAGACTCGACCGGAGCGGAACTGCGCCTCATAGCAATCGAGCGTAATTCGGAATCGCGTGACGCCATGGCGGATCGTGGTCAGCAGATTCCCAGGCTCGCACACGATGCCTGATTGCTCACGGACCTTCGCGACAATCTCTTCGCGGGCGAAGAGCGGGCCTTCGCTTTCCAGCTCGAAGCGGGGGAAATCCCACATCAGCTCCCAGCGCTCGCCGGGCGTGCGTTGGCGAAGCAGCACGCGGCCGGATTTGTAAATGACGATGGCGGCCTCGCGGACGGCGGTCGGCTTTTGCCTGGCGCGCAGGCGCGGAAGCTTATTTTGCATTCCTTGTTGGAAGGCCTGGCAGCGGCGGGCGACGGGGCACTTGTCGCAGAGCGGCTGCGCGGGCTTGCAGACAAGCGCGCCGAGTTCCATCAAGGCGTAGTTAAACCGGCCGGCGCCGAGGCTTGGCAACAGGTCTTCCGCGGTTTTCCACAGATGGCGCTGGCCCACGGGGCTGGCGGGATCGCGTTCATAAGCGGTGAGTCGTGCCAGGACGCGCGAGGTGTTGGCTTCGACGATCGGGGCGCGCACGTCGAACGCGAACGACGCAATGGCGCCGGCGGTATAGCGGCCGACGCCGGGGAGCTGCATGAGCGCGGGAACGTCGCGGGGGAACTGGCCGTTGAGTTCCGCGACGACTTGTCTGGCAGCGGCATGCAGATTGCGCGCACGGCGATAATACCCGAGGCCTTCCCACATGCGGAGGATGGTTTGCTCATCAGCGGCGGCCAGATGGCGGACGGTGGGAAACGCCGCGACGAACCGCTCGAAATGCGGCGTCGCCATCGCGACCGTCGTCTGCTGCAGCATGATCTCGCTGAGCCAGATTCGATATGGATCGCGCGTCTGTCGCCACGCCAAGTCGCGGGCGTGCTTGGCATACCAAGCGAGAAGCCGCCGGCGGAACGCGGCCCTTTGCGTGGCCGTTGCTAATGTAGAAGTGACGCAATCCATTGCCATCAGAACAAGGCGGCCGTCTTACTCGAGGCAATTAAGACTATTCATGTCAATTGATAAATCGCGGGGCGATAATTAGGCGGTGGAATTGGCGTTCCAGCGGCGGCGGCCGCTTCCAACCACGCTGCCTTGGCTTGTTGAACCTGTGCCAACGCCTCTTCCGGGGTTACTCCAAATGCGGAACAGCAAGCCAAATCGGGAATGTCCGCAATATAACCCTCATCCTCCGCACTGGCGAAGATGTTGATGTGGTAATCGTTCATCATTCTTCCTCCAATGTGAGATTATATCGTTCCACGAGTCGCAGCAACTGCCGAACCTGGTAGGGTTTTGCTTGCCCGCGGACTTCTTGAAGATTGAGCAATTCAGCAATGTCCGGATGAACGAAGATATGATGACTCCCCGCAACACGCGACAGCTGAAAACCAAAAGCCTCGGCGAGTTGGCGCACATCGGCGAAACGGGCGTTAGCCGGCGATGCGAGCAACTTTGCCAGGAACTTGCGCGGCATCACGACATCTTTGATTAGGGGATTCAGCCTTCTTTCATCGCCGCCACCAGCTCGATGAGCGCCTTCTTGCCGTCGCCGAAGAGCATCAAACAATTATCGGCGGCGAAGAGCGGGTTGGGAATGCCAGCGAAGCCCGGGCTGAGGCTGCGTTTGATGACGACGACATTGCGAGCCTGATCGACGTTCAGAATCGGCATGCCGGCGATGGGACTGTTCGGATCGGTGCGCGCCAGTGGGTTCACCACGTCGTTGGCGCCAATGACGATCGCCACGTCGCACTGGGCGAACGTGGGGTTGATTTCGTCCATCTCCTTAAGCTGGTCGTACGGCACGTCGGCTTCCGCCAGCAGCACGTTCATGTGGCCCGGCATGCGGCCGGCGACGGGGTGGATGGCGTACTCGATGGTGCAGCCGTTGCGTTCCAGCTCGGTGGCCAGCTCGCGCACCGTGTGCTGCGCTTGGGCGACGGCCAGACCGTAGCCGGGGACGAAAATCACCCGCTGGGCGCCTTCCAGCAGCATGGCCACATCTTCGGGGGTGGCGCTCTTCACCTTGCCCGCGTAAATGTCGTCGCTCGTGCCGCCGGCGCTGGGCTCCATGCGGCCGAAGAGCACGTTAGTGAAGGAGCGGTTCATCGCCTTGCACATGACGATTGACAGGATCAAGCCCGAGCTGCCGTCCAAGGCGCCGGCGATGATCAGCAGGTAGTTGTCGAGAACGAAGCCCATGAGGCTCGCCGACAGGCCGGCGTAGGAGTTGAGGAGCGAAATCACCGTCGGCATGTCGGCGCCGCCGATGGGAATGACCAGGCATAATCCGAAGGCCAGGCCAAGGATGATCAATATTGGAAACAGCCAATGCTGCATCGGCGACGCGGTGAGCCAAATGCCGACCACCAGGGCGGCGCCGAGGATGGAAAAGTTGATCGCGTTTTGATTCGGAAGGCCCTTAATGGAGCTGGGAACCAGTTCCTGCAGCTTTCCGAAGGCCACGAGACTGCCTGTGAACGTTAGCGAGCCCAGCAGCACTTCTACGGCGAGAATGGCCATGGTGAAGCGATCGATCGCGGCGTCGCCGTACAGGGTGTAATAGTGGGCCGTGCCGACGAGCGCAGCGGCCAAGGCGCCAAACGCGTGCGACAAAGCCGTCCGCTGCGGGACCGCGGTCATCGGCATCCAGACGGCCATCGGGGCGCCAATCAGCGAACCGACGACCATGCCGATGAAGATCCACTTGTAGGAAACCGCGCGATAGATCAGCAGCGTGCCGATGACGGCGATGGTCATGCCGATCTCGCCGGCCCGCACGCCACGGCGGGCCGTGCGCGGGTGGCTCAGCCATTTGAGCGAGAGGATGAACAGCGCGGCGGCGATCAGGTACGACGCGATGCCCAGCCAACTATTGGCGATGTAGTCGACCTCGGCCGGGGCAGCCTGAGCTAAAAGGCCGGAGGGCCACGGGAGATTAATCACGGCGGGGCTTCTCCCGGCGGAACATTTTGAGCATGCGGTCGGTGATCCAGAATCCGCCGATGATGTTCGTCATCGCGGCGATGACGCCCAGCGTGCAGAGCACGTGGTTGAACGTCGTGTGACCCTCGGACATCACCTGAATGGCGGCGACGACTGAAATCGCTGAGATAGCGTTGGTCAGCGACATCAGCGGCGTGTGCAGCAGCGGCGACACGCGGCGAATGACTTCCAGGCCAAGGAAGGTGGCTAGGAGGAAGGTGAAGAGTTTGGGTTCTAGGTTATGCATGACACTGTAGGGTAGCGGTGCGGTTCAATACTACTCAATGACGAAATCCGAATGACGAATGACGACGCTAGTGGCCGTGGATCATTCGGGATTCGTCATTCGTCATTCCTTAAGTTGCCAGGTGGTTAATCGGCGCCGGTTCGGGGGGTTGCAGAAGCGGGCCGAGGTTGAGCATTTCGCGTAAGCGCACGTTCTGCACCTGGCTGTCCTTGGCGGCCAGAGTCTCGCGGATGACTTCGTCCTTCAGGTCGATCACTAGCTCGCCATTCTTGGTGAGCAGCTGCATGAGCGTCACCAGGTTCTTGGCGAACATCTGGCTAGCGTGCTGGGGCACTTCGCTGGGCAGATTCGTCGGGCCGAGGATTGTGACGCCGTTCTCGACGACGGTTTGATCGGCCTTCGTGAGCTCGCAGTTGCCGCCGCGTTCGGCGGCGAGATCCACGATGACCGAGCCCTTCGCCATGCGGCGGACGGCATCGGCGGAAATCAGAAGCGGTGAACGGCGGCCCGGCACCGCGGCGGTGGTGATGACAACGTCGCTGACAGCGATCACGTGGGCGAGCTCCTCACGCTGCCGGTGCTGCTCTTCGTCGGTCATTTCCTTGGCGTAACCTCCCTTCGCTTCCATGCCCTTGGTCTCCAGCTTCAGCTCGACGAACTTGGCCCCGAGGCTTTCGATCTGCTCCTTCACCGCGGGCCGCACGTCGTAGGCTTGCACGATGGCGCCGAGCCGCCTCGACGAGGCGATGACCTGCAAGCCGGCCACGCCGGCGCCGATGACCAGCACTTTCGCCGGCGTGAGCGTGCCGGCGGCCGTCATCATCATGGGGAACATCTTTGGCAGGTGGTTCGCGGCAATCAGCACGGCCTTGTAGCCGGCGATCGTCGCCATCGACGAAAGGACGTCCATGCTTTGGGCGCGCGTGATCCGCGGGATCAGCTCCAACGCGAAGAGAACCACGCGCCGGTCGGCGAG
>JAICUM010000313.1 GCA_025935855.1 Pirellulales bacterium
GAAGATGACCAGGGCGACGGCGCCGAGGAAGAAGATCGTGTCGCCGGGGATGCGCAGCCAGCGGAGGTTCTGCATGATGGGGGTCTGCATGAACTCGGAGCTGCGGGCGTACCAGTATCCGTGCTCGACCGAGGCCCAGGTTTGCATCAGGCCCATTGGCAGGAGGCTGCCGACGCACATGACCATCAGGCCGATGTTGAGCGCCCAGAAGGAAAACCGGAGCAGGCTTTCTTTCCACGGGCGGCCCGGGACGAGCACGCGGAGGCAGATGAGCATGAGGCCGATGCCCAGCATGCCGTACACGCCGAACAGGGCGGCGTGGCCGTGCAGCGGCGTGGTGTTCAGGCCCTGCATGTAGTAGAGGGCGATCGGGGGATTGATCATGAAGCCAAACAGGCCTGCGCCGACCATGTTCCAGAAGGCGACCGAGAGGAAGAAGTAGATGGGCCATCTGTATTGACGCACCCAGATGGTGGCTCGTGAGCGGCGGAGATCGTCCATGGCGTCGAAGCCGATGAGCGTGAGCGGAACGACTTCGAGCGCGCTGAACACCGAGCCCCAAGCGAGCGCGACGGTGGGCGTGCCGGAAAAATACAGGTGATGGCACGTGCCGATAATGCCGCCGGACAGAAAGATGGTGGCGGAGAGTAAGGCGGCGCTCGCGGCGATGTGCGGCCGAATGAGATTCAGGCGCATGAAGACGAACGCGATGACCGTGGTGGCGAAGACTTCAAAGAAGCCCTCGACCCAGAGGTGGACGACCCACCAGCGCCAGTATTCGACGATCGTGAGGTTGGTGTGACGACCCCACGCCAAGCCGGCGCCATAGAAGAGGGCGATGGCGGCGGAGGCCACCGTGAGCAAGGTGACGAGTTGCTTCTGATCGCCATGCTGACGGAGCGCCGGCCACAGCGCGCGGAGCATGAGGAACAGCCACAAGAAGAGGCCGACTAAGAGCGCGATCTGCCAGACGCGGCCGAGATCGACGTACTCGTAGCCCTGATGGCCGAAGTAGAAGGAGGCCGCGTCGGAGAGCTTGTTGTGAACGCTGAGCCATTCGCCGGCCAGCGATCCGACGACGACGACCAGGAGCGCGAGGAACAGGATGTTGACGCCCAAGCGCTGGCCCTTCGGTTCGTGATTGCTGACCAGAGGTCCGATGAACAGGCCGGCGGCGAGCCAGGCGGTGGCGATCCAGAACAGTCCCATTTGGACGTGCCAGGTGCGCGTCACCGCGTAGGGGAACCAGCGATCCAGGGGGATGCCGTAGAAGCCGCCGCCCTCGACGCCGTAGTGGGCGGTGACGACGCCAAGCAGCATTTGCACGAGGATGAGCGCGGCGACGACCCAGAAGTACTTCAAGGTGGCGCGCTGCGAGGGGGTGGCGGCCCAGGCGCCGAGCGGATCGGCCTCGGGCACTTCGCGATGATCGGGATGTTCGTGCTTCACGGCGTGCCACCAAGCCATGGCGGAAATGCCCGCCAGGAGGACGATGATGCTGACGCCGGTCCAGACGACGCTTTCGCCCGTGGGGCGATTGCCCACGAGCGGCTCGTAGGGCCAATTGTTGGTGTAGGTGACGGTGTCGCCGGGGCGATGGGTCGTGGCGGCCCAGGCGCTCCAGAAGAAAAACGAACAGAGCTTGCGCAAGCGATCGGGGTCGGTGACGGAGCCGGCGGGGATGGAATAGGCTGGATGGCCGGCGGTGAAGATTTCGCTGTAATGCGCCAGATTGGCTTGGAAGGCTGCGGCGCGCAGGGGATCGATCGTGATGGCGCCTGTGGCGGGATCGAACGTGTTTTGCCGCATCATGGCGGTGAGTCGGCCGGTGAGCTGTGCTTGCTGCTCTTCGTTCAGCTTGTCGAATGGCGCCTGATGTGCGTCTTGGGCCCAGCGGTCGAGGATGAACGTGGCTTCGCGGTGGAGGTAGTCGGCGGTCCAGTCGGGGGCGACGTAGCTGCCGTGGCCCCAGATGGAGCCGAGCTCCATGCCGCCGAGGGATTGCCAGACATTTTGGCCGGCTTGGATGTCGCCGGGGTTGATCACGGTTTCGCCAGTCGAGGTGACGACCTTATCGACGAGCGGCGGGGCCTGCTGGTAGATGCGCGTGCCGATCCACGAAAGCACGACAAACGAAGAGACGACGACGGCGAGAAAGAGCAGCCAGAGACGCTTCATGGAAAATCCCTCGTGAGGAATCGCGCGATCGGGTGGTGCCAAGGATGCGCGAAGTATCTGCTCTTGAATTCTATATGTCAAGGTGTAGATTTAAGAGGTCGAAGAAATTTGTGGTGAGTCGATTGGCGGACCGGTCGGCAATTCCACGAAGCAAGAAACCAGGCGGATGGCGCTTCGGCGCGTGAGGAGGCAGATCACTATGGGACAAGCAGCGACATCCTCGAGTCCAATGAACAAATCCTTGTCCGCGCCGATTGAGAAAATGCCGGGGCACTGGGTGCTGGCGCGGCTGGGAAAGCGCGTGCTGCGGCCGGGCGGGCGGGAGCTGACCGAGAAGCTGCTCGCGATGCTGGATGTCCGGCCGACTGATGACGTGGTGGAGTTTGCGCCGGGGCTGGGGTATACCGCGCGGCTGACGTTGGCTCGTGGGCCAGCGTCGTACACGGCGGTGGAGCGCGATCGCAATGCCGCGAGTGTTGTCGATGAGCTCCTCACCGGTCCGAATCAGCGGTGCGTCTTGGGGTCGGCTGAAGAAACCGGGCTTGGAGACGCGACGGCCAGCGTCGTTTATGGCGAGGCGATGCTGTCGATGCAGGTTCCGACGGCGAAACAGCGGATTGTCGGCGAGGCGGCGCGGCTGTTGCGCGCAGGCGGCCGGTATGGGATTCATGAACTGTGCTTGAGGCCGGATAACGTTTCGCAGGAGGTGCGCGAAGCGATTGCGCGCGATCTGTCGGACGAGATTCACGTGGGCGTGCGGCCGCTCACCGTTGCGGAGTGGCGGGAGCTACTCGTGGGGGCGGGGTTCGTTGTTCAAGCCGTCGAGCTGGCGCCCATGCATCTGTTGGAGCCGCGGCGCGTGATTCGTGACGAAGGGCTGTGGCGGGCGTTGCGGTTCGCGTTCAACGTGGCGACGCATCCGGCCGCGCGGCGGCGGGTGCTCAAGATGCGTCGGGTGTTTCGTAACTATGGGCAACATCTTTCAGCGGTGGCGATGGTCGCCGTGAAAGCGTAGGAGGAACCATGGACAATGCGTACAAGATGATCGTTGACCTTGCCAAGGAAATTGAACCGCCGGCGGACGGGACGCTGAGCCGGACGGTGTTTCAGGATGAACGTCTCAAGGCGGTGCTGTTCGGGTTTGCGGCGGGGCAGGAACTCTCGGAGCATACGGCGTCGACGCCGGCGATCATGCACTTCTTATTGGGCGAGGCGGATGTGATGCTGGGCGGGGATGCGGTCGTTGCGAAGGGCGGGACGTGGATTCACATGCCGGCGAAAATGTCGCATAGCATCCGGGCGAAGACGGCGGTGGTGATGCTGCTGATGCTGTTGAAGTAGCGGTGGAAACTCGCGCGTTGGTAAGCGCTAAGCCGCCCGCCGCGGCGGATCTTCGACAAGCGGCGGAAGGGGTGGCTAGCGGAAGTCGCGGGAGGGGTGGTGGAGGTTTTTGACGAGGGACTGCAGGTCGTGGAGGCGGCGGACGAGGATGTGGATCACTTCGCCTTGGCGTTCGAGGCGGCCTTCGGCGATTAATGCCGAGGCTCGCTTGGCGGGCTGTTCGTACTTTTGCCACGTGTCGGGACGGATGATGAGGTTGGCGGCGCCGGTTTCGTCTTCGAGCGTGACGAAGGTGATGCCCTTGGCCGTGCCGGGGCGCTGACGCATGAGCACGAGACCGGCGACCTTCACGCCGCGGCCATGGCGCTGATTCATGAGCTCGGCGGCGGTGAGGACTTTGAGTTGGCTGAGCTCTTCGCGGAAGAACGACATCGGGTGGCGGCGGAGGGTGAGGCCGCCGGTGCGGTAGTCGGCGTAGACTTCTTGTTGCGGCGTGAGCTGGGGGAGCGCGGGCGTTTCGCTGTCGGTGGCTTCGAGCGCGGCGAAGAGGGGAAGGTCTTCGACGCTGGGGGTCTGGTCGAGGGCTTGCCAGAGGGCGGCGCGGCGGTTGAGGGCGAGGGAGTTGAAGGCGTCGGCTTCGGCGAGGCGCTTGATGACGCCGCGGCCGAGGCGGGTGCGGTGGGTGAGGTCGGCGATGGAAGTGTAGGGACCGTGGGCGCGCTCGGTGACGATTGCCTGGGCGGCGGCTTCGGGGAGGCCGCGGATGAGGCGGAGGCCGAGCCTTAGCAATGACGAATGACGAATGACGAATGACGAATTCGTGTTATGTTCGTCATTCGTCATTCGGGCTTCGTCATTCTCTAGCGTGCAGTCCCAGTCGCTGTGGTTTACGTCGGCGGGGAGGACCTGGACGCCGTGTTGTTTGGCATCGCGGATGAGTTGGGCCGGGGCGTAGAAGCCCATCGGCTGGCTGTTGATGAGGGCGGCGGCGAAGGCGGCGGGGTGGTAGTGCTTCAGCCAGGCGGAGATGTAGACGAGCTTGGCGAAGCTCGCGGCATGGGATTCGGGGAAGCCGTATTCGCCGAAGCCGCGGATTTGCTCGAAGAGGCGCTCGGCGAACTCGGGCGCGTAGCCTTTGGCGAGCATGCCGCGCACGAGGCGGTCGTGATATTCGTCGATGAGGCCGGGGCGGCGCCACGCGGCCATCGCACGGCGGAGCTGATCGGCTTCGCCGGGCGTGAAGCCGGCGGCGACGATCGCTAGTTGCATCGCTTGCTCCTGGAAGAGCGGCACGCCGAGGGTGCGGCGGAGGACGTGCTCGACCTCGGGGCTGGGATAGACGACCGGCTCGTCGCCGTTGCGGCGGCGGAGATAGGGGTGAACCATGTTGCCCTGGATGGGGCCGGGGCGGACGATGGCCACCTCGATCACCAGGTCGTAGAAGCGCTGCGGCCGCAGGCGCGGGAGCATGCTCATCTGGGCGCGGCTTTCGATTTGGAAGACGCCGACGGTGTCGGCTCGGCAGATCATTTCGTAGACGTTGGGGTCGTCGTTGGGAATTGCGTCGAGCGATAGCTTTGTTTTGGGTTTACGACTTTTCTTGTTTGACGAATCATCAATCTCTCCCCTAGCCCCTCCCTTCGAGGGAGGGTGATTTATTAAGTCGAAGCATTTGCGGATGGCGGTGAGCATGCCGAGGCAGAGGCAATCGACTTTGAGGATGCCGAGCTCGTCGAGGTCGTCCTTGTCCCACTGAATGACGGTGCGTTCGGGCATGGCGGCGTTTTCGATGGGGACCAGCTCGCACAGCGGGCCCTGGGTGATGACCATGCCGCCGACATGCTGCGAGAGATGGCGGGGAAAGCCGAGCAGCTCGTTCACCAGGTAAATGAGCTGGCGGCCGAGGCGCGAGCGGGGGTCGATGCCGCTTTGGCGGCAGCGTTTGGCGAGTTTGTCGTCGCCGTGGTGATCGACATTTTTGGCGAGCGCGTCGACGCGGTCGAGCGACAGGCCGAGCGCCTTTCCGACGTCGCGGACGGCGCTGCGGCCGCGGTAGGTGATGACGGTGGCGGCGAGGCCGGCGCGCTCGCGGCCGTACTTGTTGTAGAGATATTGCAGGACTTCTTCGCGGCGCTCGTGCTCGAAATCGACGTCGATGTCGGGGGCTTCCTGACGCTCCTGGCTGATGAATCGCTCGAAAAGCATTTCATGCTCGCTGGGATCGACGGCGGTGATGCCGAGGCAGTAGCAGACCGCGGAGTTGGCGGCGGAGCCGCGACCCTGGCAGAGGATGTCTTGGGAGCGGGCGAACTTC
>JAICUM010000483.1 GCA_025935855.1 Pirellulales bacterium
AGGATCGCGCGCATCCTTGCCTTTGAAGTTCGCGGCCCAGTTATTGTAAACCGTCGAAAAGTTGATGCGGTACAAGTCCATATCGAGATTCGTGTCAGGTCCCGGAGTATTGATATCATCGAATTCCGTGAAGTAGATGTCTCCATTCGCAGGGTTGACGGTAATCCCGAGACCATCGGTTGCATTAGTATTAGACGATCCTTCGTACCCCTTAAAGACAGAGAACATGGGACCGCCGCCAGGATTGTCAGCGTCGAAAAAGAGAATTGACGCCTGCGAGTCACCATTATTCACGCTGGTGGTGTCGCTCATCACCGCGAAGAAGTGGCCTGTCTGCGCGGCCGCCAGCGATGCCAGCGATAGCGCGACCAGCGGCGCCAGAACCGCTACAGCGGTAATGCGATAGAGTTTAGTCATGGTTGTTCTTAAAGGGCTCTCCAATCTCACGGCGACTTCCTTTCTCATGGGTCAACGCTGCCTACTTAATTGCTTCGCTATTTCTCAACGGAGGTCATCATGGGCGCCGAATCGTTGTAGCCTCAGACAGTCTCGATTCAATTCGATTGCGGCGATTCAGTTCGCTTTTGCCCTCAGCAAGATAAACGGCAACCGTGCGGTTGCCGTGAAGGTCTCGCGAAAAGATGGTGATGAGCACGCACCCGCGCGCTCGGCGCGCTCCCTGCGAGGGTTCCTCCGGGCACAGCATCTCCATCCGCCGCCCGCCCTAGGGTAACCTAAAACCGCCCCGCATAAAAGTAATTTGCCGCATTTCCCGTACGTTTTGACACACTCAAAGTAGGTCCCGCTTGCCGAGCGGGACCTGCTTCGCTCAAGCGGCCGGCCTTGTTAACCAGGAGCCCTCCCGCACTCCCCAAGTAGGTCCCGCTTGCCGAGCGGGACCTTAGCCACTTAGTAAGGTCCCTTCCGGCAGAAGGGACCTACCCGGGAGAAGAGGCCCCCCATTCCAACGCCGAGAATCCTCCCACGACTTCACGCATAATTCATTTGGCGTTTGCTCGCAGGCGCCATAAGATAGCAGCCATCGGCGCCTGCATGGAGTTGTGGCAATGAAAAATGAAACCCGAGCCGGGTTTACCCTCGTCGAACTGCTCGTCGTCATCGCCATCATTGGCGTCCTCGTCGCGCTACTACTGCCCGCCGTACAGGCGGCGCGCGAAGCGTCTCGTCGCACCACCTGCCTGACGAACGTCAAGCAAATGGCGCTTGCCGCCGCCAATTACGAATCGGCCAAGAAGTACTTTCCGCCCGGACGCCTGAAACCCGACGCCGAACGCAAGAGCGGCAGCAGTTGGATCCCCGTCCCCGGCAACTCCAGCTACGGCGGCTACAACGCCCAGTTCCGCTACGGCAACTTCTCCGTCCATGTCTGGCTGCTTCCCTACATGGAAGCCGGGAATATCTATAAGCTGATCGATTTCAGCAAAGGCCAGGTCAAGCAAATGACCAGCGGCGGCTCGATCGTCAACCCGCACTACCAGGCCTATGCGCAAGCCGAATCGCTCTTCATCTGTCCAAGCGATCCCTTCACCGGCGTCGTGATTTCCGAAAACAACTATCGTTCGAATTTCGGCGGCTCGACCATGTTCGCTGGAGCTGACTCTGGAACGGATGACTCGCTAGTCGTTAATCCTGAAGGATTTCCCGCAGGCGGCAACGGCGCTTTCACCTATGCTGCGCACGGACTGAAAGCGGGGGAATATACCGACGGCCTGTCGAAGACCGCCTTCTTTTCGGAGCGCACCAAAGGAGACGGGATCGACGCTTCGAAGGAGGTTCCCACTCGTTACGACATCATTGGTCGAGGCAAGGGAAATAAAGTTAGCGGCCAAAACGGATTGACCATGGCCGCGATGTTCACGGATTGCGGTTCTTATGTGCCCGCTCCCGCCGGCCTCATATTTACCGGCGCTGGACGGTGGCTTGAGGGTCAGGACTATTCGAATGGATGGCCATTCGCCGGTTACGACGCCAGCGAGTACAACCACGTGGCGCCCCCAAATTGGCAAGGTCAAGACTGCGGCACGAACAGCTACATTCCCGACGCCCCAGATGAGCACGCCATTGTCGCCGCGCGCAGCGAGCATCCCGGCTCGGTCGTCACCGGTTTTGGCGACGGCCACGCGAGCGTCGTGGCCGATTCGATCGATATCCAGACATGGCGCGCCTTGGGAAGCCGCAACGGCGAAGAAACGGTCGACAACACCTTCTAAAGCGGCGCCGCTTCACTCGATCGTCCGGGTCGCCGCCATCTTCCAGGATGCCCAAAAGCCGTTTTTGATTGTTCGTGCTGCTGTTGGCTCTTGGAGAATATCACAGATAGCATCTTGATACCTAAGTTTCGAAATCAAGCCCGGCCCACAAACCATCGACCTGGATTTGAAGTGACGAGAACTCACCAATGGTAGATTTCAACGCCGTCTTCAACGCCGCCCAGCAGCTTCAGGCGGCAGACCGCCTTCGGCTCATAGACGCCCTCTGGGACACCGTACCCCCTGACGCCGACCTCCCGTTGCACGACGACTGGGGCGCGGAATTAGAGAAACGTGTCGCGGCGATTCGCTCCGGCGAGGCCGCGCTCATCCCGTGGACCGGGATACGCCAAGCGGCCCTAGCACGGATCGGCTAGGCATAGCCGAAGGCGCCGTCGGCTTTGAACTCGATGACAAACCACTTCACCGACCAGCTCGCCGCCGCCGTCCGCCGCTGCGGCAACGCCGTCTGCGTCGGCCTCGATCCACGCTGGGAGCAACTCCCCTGGCCCATCACCACCGGCCGCGAACAGGCGGCTAATGGCCGCGCCGAAGCCTACCTCGACTTCTGCTGCGGCGTCGTCGACGTCGTCGCGGGCCTCGTCCCCGTCGTCAAACCGCAGTCCGCATTCTTCGAAGAGCTCGGCCCGCCCGGCATGGCCGCCCTCGCCGAGCTCATCCGCTACGCCCAAGACCGCGGCCTGCTGGTGATCCTCGACGCCAAACGCAACGACATCGGCAGCACCGCCGAAGCCTACGCCCGCGGCTTGCTTGGCCGCGGTCAAAGCCCCTGGGGCGCCGACGCCCTCACCGTCAGCCCCTACCTCGGCGAGGACAGCCTCACGCCGTTCGTCGACGTGGCGAAGGAGCGCGGCGCCGGCCTGTTCGTTCTCGTAAAAACCTCGAACCCCGGCGGCGGCCTGCTGCAAGACTTAGAACTCCGCCCGCCAAACGAACAAGCCAGCCCGCGGCGCGTGTACAACCAGGTCGCGAACCTCGTCGAACGCCTCGCCGCCGAAACCGTCGGCCACAGCGGCTACGGCCTTGCCGGCGCCGTCGTCGGCGCCACGTACCCCGAACAGCTCGCCGAGCTCCGCGCCGCCATGCCCCACGCCTGGCTGCTCGTCCCCGGCTACGGCAGCCAGGGCGGCGGCGCCAAGGACGTCGCCCCCGCGTTCGATGCCGCCGGCCTCGGCGCCGTCATCAACAACAGCCGCCACCTCATCTTCGCCCACGCCCGCAAAGAGTACGAGCGCTTCGGCCCCCAGCACTGGCAACGAGCCGTCGAAGCCGCCACCCGCGACATGATCGCCCGGCTCCAAGTGTAGGCCTCTCGCTCCGCGAGAGGCATCCCGTCTCGCGGAGCGAGACGGCTACACTTGCGCCCGCTCATTCGTCATTCGTCATTCCCTACTTCTTCTTCCCCTCCTCCTCCCCAGTCTCCAACACCGCCAAAAACGCCATCTGCGGAATATCAACCTGCCCGATCGACTTCATCCGCTTCTTCCCTTCCTTCTGCTTCTCCCACAGCTTTCGCTTGCGGCTAATGTCGCCGCCGTAGCATTTCGCGGTCACGTTCTTCCGCATCGCGGAAATGGTCTCGCGGGCGATGATCCGCGTCCCGATCGCCGCCTGCAGCGCCACCTCGAACATGTGCCGCGGAATCTCCTGCTTCA
>JAICUM010000710.1 GCA_025935855.1 Pirellulales bacterium
CAGCATGCCGACGGCGACGAAGAACAGCACCGCGAACGCATCGCGGAACGGCAGGCTCTCCTGCGCCGCGCGGTTCGACAATTCGCTTTCGCTCAGGATCATGCCGGCAAAGAAGGCGCCCAGCGCCAGCGACACGCCGAACAGCGAGGCCGCGCCGGCCGCCACGCCCAGCGCGATGGCCAGCACCGCGAGGCGGAACAGCTCGCGGCTGCCGGTATGCGCGGTGAGGTGCAGCACCCAGGGGATGACGCGGCGTCCCACCACCAGCATGAAGCCGACGAACGCCGCCAGCTTCACCACGGTGACCGCGAGGACGCCCCAGATGTTGAGCTCGACGCCGCTCAGCCGCTCGACCACATCGACGAACGGATCGTGGATGGCGAGCGCCGTGCCGCCCAGCACGCCGGAAAAGGCCGGGATCAGCACCAGCGCCAGCACCATCGCGATGTCTTCGACGATGACCCAGCCCACTGCGACGCGGCCGCGGTCGGACTCGACGAGGTGCCGGTCCTGCAGCGCCTTGAGCAGCACCACGGTCGAGGCGACCGAGAGCGCGAGGCCGAACACCAGCCCGCCGCCGATCGGCCAGCCGAGCAAAAAGCCCATGCCCATGCCCATCGCGGTGCCGCCCGCCATGCGCAGCAGGGCGCCCGGCACGGCGACGGCCTGCACCGACAGCAGGTCCTTGAGCGAGAAATGCAGGCCCACGCCGAACATCAGCAGGATGACGCCGATCTCGCTGAGCTCGTTGGCGAGCTCGGTATCGGCGACGAAACCGGGCGTGAACGGGCCGACCAGCACGCCGGCCACCAGATAGCCGACCAGCGGCGGCATCTTGAACCGGTTGGCGATCGCCCCGAAAATGAATGCCAGCACCAGACCCGCCACGATCGTCGAGATCAGGGGTGTGTCATGCGGCATGCAGCGTCCTCCGGCGGCGAATGAACCTTGGTTCTGGTTAAGGTGACCCTGGACGACAGTGGTGATCTTCGCCCGATCCTGCAAGCCGATGCTCGGGAAAAAATGCAGCGAAATGATGGGAAGCATTGCCGCAGGGGCGCGACGTTGCCACGATCGACGCAAAGGAGCGCGCCATGGCCGACATCCCCGAGCTGGTCAGGAACATGCGTGACACCGTCAATCGCGGCGATGCCGAAGGCTACCTGGCGCTGTTTGCGCCCGGCGCCGTGGTCGACGACTGGGGCAGCCGCTACGAGGGACTGGCTGCCATCCGGGCCTGGAGCCAGCGCGAACAGATCGACGCCAAAGGGCATCTGACGGTGACGCGGCTCGTGAGCGACACGGACGGGGTGATCGTGTTCGACACCGAGTGGACGAGCAGTTTTTTCTCGGGACCGGGACGGTTCACCCTGACGGTGAAGGATGGGAAGATCGCGGAACTGCGGATCAGCGAAAACTAGCAGTTGGGCACACCCTCCCCCTTCGCGGGGGGGGCGGCGACGTCCATTCCAACACAGTCGAAGGCTATTTTAGCATCCTCGAGTGCGGCATCATCGGCGCAGTCAGCAAGGCACTCGCATCGCTATCTGAAGGGGTTCGATTTCAGATATTCCAACCGCTGCGGCCTTGGCATCGGATACCGAACGCGCCGCGCTGGCGTTGAAAGGAGCCGAAGGCAAGCGGCTCATGGACGCCCAAGCTCAGTAGGCCGCGCACCAAGCGCTAGCGCAATGCGCTCATCAAGAGAGTCGCAAAACGGCTGAAAGAAAAACCCCCGCAGCGCTAGCCAGCGGGGGTCTTTTTGATCGCCTAACAAGTGGTTAACGCGGTCTAGACACGTGCCCAAGAATCGACACAACATGACCTCGGCGAGGGTTGCGCGCCAACGCAATGACCTTGCCATTAACCGCCGTCTGATAGGGGCGACCAGTGATTTTCGTAACGGACTCGATAATGCACGTTCGCATTAAAGGTTCAAGCCCCCGGACGGATCACATAAGGAAAACCTTATATGACCGTGCCTACCAACTCCCCTAGCTACCGCCTCACTCGTGAGGACGCGATCAAGGTCTGGCTCCTGTATTGGGAGGGGTCCTTCCAGAACCGGATCGCGGCGATGTTTGACGTCAATCCCGCCAGGGTCAACGAAGTGCTCAAAGAGCACAAGTTCACCGGGACCCGGATGGACGCGATGAAA
>JAICUM010000049.1 GCA_025935855.1 Pirellulales bacterium
GTTTGTTGTTTTTATGTTTTTGTGTTGTTTTTAGTGCTATTTTTTTTTTTTGTGGGCGTTTTCTGTGAGGACGTTGCTGTCCGCGGTGCCGATGCCGGCGCTGGCTTGCAGCATACGGATTTTGCTGTCTGAGGCGGCGGCGATGTTTTCGAGCATCAAATCAGCGGGCTGGAAGTCGTCGAGGTCCACGCGGAGATCCATTTCCTCGTGGATGACCTGGGCGCCGGCAGGGCTGATTGAGAGGTGTACATCGTGGCCGGTGGCCAGCAGCACTTCAATCAGCCGAAGAGAGTACACGGCTCCGCTGGCGCCGGTGACCGCGACGACGATGTTTTTGGGTTTAGGCATGGGGGAATTAGTGGGCAGTGGTCAGAGGCCAGTCAAAAATATGTTCTGCAAAACAGTTCGGGAAAAACAGGCGGTTCAAACCGACAGCGAGTGGTTCACTGGCCCCTGGCGACTGTCCCCTGGCCACTCTTCCTCCCAACATAAATGGTGGCCACGCCGAGGGTAAGACCGCGAAAGGTGACGTCGATTAACCCGGCCTTTCGCATTTTTTCGGCCAGTTCTTCACCCTGTGGGAACTCACCGACGCTTTCCGGCAGATAGCTGTAAGCACTTTCGCGGTTGCGGGCGAAAAATTGGCCGATCCGCGGCAGCACGCTGCGGAAATACCAGCCGTAGATCGTCTTGAACGGCTGCCAGGTAGGGGATGAGAATTCCAGCACGACGACCCGGCCGCCGGGAGCACAGACGCGTGCCATTTCGGCCAGGCCGGCGTCGGTGCTCGCCACGTTTCGCAGGCCGAAGGCGACGCAGACGATGTCGAAGCGGCCGCTTTCGAAGGGCAAGTGCTGGGCGTCGGCTTCGAGGAAGCTCACGGCGTTGGCAACTCCGCGGCGCTCGGCTTTCTGCCGAGCCAAGGTAAGCATTTCGTGCGTGAAATCGGCGCCGATGATGCGGACCCTGCCGTCGGCGGCGCGATGGTACGCAAAGGCGAGGTCGCCGGTGCCGGTGCAGACGTCGAGGATTTCCGTGCCCGGCTTTGGCGGCGCCAGGCGCACGGTACGCCGCCGCCAATAGCGGTCGATGTTCAGCGACAGCAGATGGTTCAGGAAGTCGTACCGCGAGGCGATCTCGCCGAACATCCGCCGCACGCGCGGGCCTGATTTATCAACAGTCATGCGGCGGTTAAGAAGGGCACGCGGAGGGACGCGGATTGGGCTGATTTGCGCGGATGTTGGAAGACGTAGTATCGCAGTAGAATGTGCGGCTCGCCACCGCTAACCGCTTTGACGCCATGCCGACGCTGAATGTTCATTTTTTGCCGGGCCAGGTCGCTGAAACCAAATTGGCCGGCAGCACGGTTGTTGTGATCGATACGTTGCGGGCGACTTCCACCATCTGCCAGGCGCTGGCCAGCGGGGCGACCTGCGTCATGCCGTTTCTGGAGGTGGAAGAATCGCGGCGGGCGGCTGAACGGTTCGCTCGGAACGAGATCCTCCTTGGCGGCGAGCGGCACGGACGGAAGATCGAGGGGTTTGACCTCGGCAATTCGCCGTTGGAATACATGCCCGAAGCCATTGCGGGGAAGCGGGTGCTCTTCACCACGACCAACGGCACGCGGGCCATGCACCACGCGCGGCATGCACGGCGGACGCTCATGGGCTGTTTGCTCAACCGTGCGGCACTGGTCGAAGCACTCGTAGATGAGCCGCGCGTAGATATTCTCTGCGCCGGCACGGAAGGCAAAGAAACGGGCGAGGACATTCTGGCTGCCGGGGCGATTGTTTACTCGCTGGTCGAGGCTGACCGGCCGAGCTCGATGAGCACGGTGCTGAACTATCGCATTGACGAGGGAGCCCACCGTGCGCTCGGCATTTGGCATGAGGCGCTTGATGCGGCAAGCGACGCGGGGCGATCAGTTGAAGCTCAACTGGAACTCGCCATGCTCGAGACGCCCGGGGGACGCAATCTGCTCGCTATCGGCCACGACGCCGACATCGCCGCGTGCGCGCGGCTCGACTCGCTGGACGTCGTGCCGGAGCTGAACCGGGAACTCAACGAAATTCGCCCGGCGTAGACGGCTCGTTTTGCGCCTGGATAGAATGCTTGGTTTGACGGGGATTTGCCTTACAGAAGGGCGCGAAGCGCGCAAAGGTAGGGAAGACAAGGACTAGGAACAGGAGGAAACGGAGGAACAGAGAAATGCGGATGTTGCTGATCTCCTTTTTTCTTTCCCTGTTCCCCCTGTTTCCTCATGTTCAATTCTTCTTCGCGCCTTTGCGTCTTTGTCTGAGGCTTTTTTTGACGACCTGAATCGAGTGCCGCATGGATATGGATAAGTTGGTCTCGCTGTGCAAGCGGCGGGGGTTTTTGTTTCAGTCGAGCGAAATCTACGGCGGGCTGAACGGCTTTTGGGACTACGGTCCGCTGGGCGTCGAGCTGAAGCGGAACATCAAGGAAGCCTGGTGGCAGGACATGGTCCGCGGGCATGACGAGCTCGTCACGCCGCCGGGGGCGCCGAGCGCCTACGAAATGACCGGCCTCGACTCGACGATCATCATGCACCCGCAGGTGTGGAAATGTTCGGGGCACTACGACTTGTTCCATGATTGGATGCAGACGTGCCGCCAATGCAAGCGACTGGTCCGGGCTGACCATGTGTGGAACATGATCAAGGAAGCTCCGTGGGCGTTGTCGTTTGCGGAGACCTTGGAGGTCACTAACTGGGGTGACAAGCTGCGATTCAACAGCTTGCGCACGCTCCAATGGGCTAAGAACAAAGGCCGAAAGACAGCCCCGAATCTCGCGATTGTCAGAAATCCAGAGGTAACGCTGTCTTGGCTCTCGGAGGACCTCGAAAACAATCCGAATCTGGATTTGGATCTTCCGACTCTGCTGCAATACATGGCGACTGAACAGAAAGCTCAAACCGGTTTGCAGACGCCCTGCCCGCATTGTGGCGGAGACCTTACTGAGCCGCGGGAATTCAATCTCATGTTTGAAACTCACACGGGCGCCGTGCAGACAGAAGAAAGTAAGACGTTCCTCCGTCCCGAAACCGCCCAGGGCATCTTCGTCAACTTCAAAAACGTGCTCGACAGCACGCGGGTGAAGGTGCCGTTTGGCATCGCCCAGATGGGCAAGAGCTTTCGCAATGAGATCACGCCGCGGAATTTTACGTTTCGCAGCCGCGAGTTCGAGCAGATGGAGATTGAGTTCTTCTGCCATCCGAGCGAGTCGAGACAGTGGTATCAGTATTGGCGAGATCGTCGTTGGCGGTGGTATCAGGACCTTGGAATCCCAGAAGGACGTCTACGACTTCGCGAGCACGATAAGGACGAGCTGAGCCACTACTCGGTCGGCACGGCGGACATCGAGTACGGCTTCCCGTTCCTCGCCGAGAACGAATACGGCGAGCTGGAGGGCATCGCCCACCGCGGCGACTTCGACCTGCGGAGCCACATGGAAGGCAAGCTGGTGAAGAACGCCGAGGGGTGCCTGGAAGTCGAGATGGTCGAGGAGGAAGGCGGCAAGAAGCGGCCCAAGTGGAAAGGAAGCGGCCGTGATCTGACCTATCGAGACGAGGCGACCAACGAACGGTACACGCCGCACGTGATTGAGCCGTCCGCGGGGGCGGATCGGGCGACGCTCGCATTCCTCTGCGAGGCATATCACGAGGATCAGGCGCCGGACGAAAAGGGCGAGATGCAGACGCGCGTCGTCATGAAGTTCCATCCGCGGATCGCGCCGGTGAAGGCGGCCGTGTTCCCGCTGGTGAAGAAGGACGGCATGCCGGAGATCGCGCAGGACATTTACCGCGGGCTGAAGAAAAAATTCTCGGCTTTCTACGATGAGAAGGGCGCGGTGGGGCGCCGCTACCGCCGGCAGGATGAAGCCGGGACGCCGTACTGCATCACCGTCGATGGCCAGACCTTGCAGGACAAGACGGTGACGATCCGCGACCGCGACACGCTCGAGCAGTGGCGCGTGAAAGTGGACGACGTCGTGGAGGAAATCTCCCAGCGCGTGAGTTGAGGGCGCTTCGTCGCGGCCACAGTATTCGACCGCTTAATTTCGAGCCGGCAGGCCGAGCGACGGCGAAAGCCGTCGGTCGATGCCTTCGACCTGTTGATGGAGGCGGCGGTTCGATTGCCAGAGCCTTGCCAGCAGCGCGACGACGGCGGCCAGCAGCAGGCCTTCGCCGATCGTGGTGATTGCGAAACCCCACCGCCAGGCAATGGCATGGGCCAGTTGAGTTGCCGTCGCGAGCAGCACCACGCCGCATAAAAACGCCGTGACGCCGGCGGTGAGCAACATCGCGGCCAATCCACTGAACAGCGGTGGCTCATCAGCGCTTGCACTTGGTTGGGCGTGGGCGCCAACCGTTTCCGGCACATGCAGCTCTTGGTCGAAAGTTGTGTTCGCGAACCGAGATTGAGCAGCGCACCTCGGCGCCGGACGGAGCAGCCGCTCCAGACGGCGGAGGTCGGCGGCGCAACTCTCCGCTTTCAGTCGCGGCGGCAGCGTCGCGACGCTCGGCGTCGGATCGAACGTTTCGAGCGCAACGCCGCAATCCGAAATACCGACGGACGCTTCATGCTTCGCCCCTGGCTGTTTCAGCGGACGATGGCAACGCGGACAACAGCGCGAATCGGCGCCGCGAGCAATGGGCACATCTTGCTGGCACTGCCGGCACCACATGGAGCATCGTCGTCGAGAGAAGCGAAGAGAGCGCCGCGGGCGCGCGGCGACACGCAGTTAGGTATCGGCTAGCACGCCTGGCAAACTGTAGCGATAAAACACGGTTTGCCATTGCTAGCCGGACCGCCACGTGGTCCGGGATAGCGGCGATGTGCGGGATGGCGGTGAAGACCGAGATCGCGGCGCCGTCCCGGCGGGCGTCGCCCTCCGGCTAGTGCGTTTCGATGGGGCCGGCGATGACGGGAGGTTCGGCGGAAGTCTTGGCTTCGGGGCGTTTCCAATCGCCGCGGAGCCAGTCGACTATCATGCCGAGGGATTTGTCGTCGAGCTGGTTCAGCTTCGGATCATCATGCGGGGCGAAGGCCGGCATGCGGTCGTTGTTGTCGCCGTAGAAGCGTTTGTCCGCCGGATTGCGGATGAAGGCCATCAGCCACTCGCGCGACATGTAGCCGGTGAGGTCGGGGGCGCTGCCGAGGTCTCCCTTGTCGTGGAACTTGTGGCAGTCAACGCAGCTCGTGCCGGTTTCCACGAGGCCTGCCAGCCCGCCGGAAATGTACTGCCGCCCCTTAGCGGCAGAGTTCTTAAAGAACTCAGTTTGCGCCAGCTTGGAGTCTTGCGGCAAGGCGGCTTCGGCCGCCAGAGCGTGGGCGATCTCCTCGACGGCGGTTTCCAAATCGCCGCCCGCTTTGAGCGAGGCCAGATTGTCCTTCACGAAGCCGACCATTTCGCCGTCGGCAAAGGGTGATCCCTTGTAGCCGAAGTGATCGGCGTCGGCGATTTTACCCGCGTTCAAGATGGCGCGGGCCCACGGCAGCGAGCCAAGGCCCGCAAGGTTCGGCGCCGTCGGCGCGGGATTGACGACGTCTATCTCATTCAGTCCCGCCGAGCGTAAGAGTGCATCCTTTTCCCCTTCAGTGCCTTGGAGCTTTTCGGTGACCTTTGACTTCGCCACGTGATTGTGGCAGCCGGCGCAGTTGCGCTGGAACAACTTCGGCCCTTGGATGTAAGCATCCTCATACGCGAGCGTCAGCGCCCCGGTCGGCGGAATGCGTTCCGGCGAGCGGGCGAGTTCGATCACGCGCTCCGCTTCGCGACGGGCTTCGACTTTCGCGTTGAGGAATCGCTCGGACGCTTCGTATCGTCCTGTAATCACGGGGCTGTTCTTCGGCAGCACGTCGTCCTTCGTGTTCCAGAGCGCGTAGTAATCGTCGCGCAGGGCCTGGGCGGTCAGCGCGGCGGCGCCGCCCAGCAGCACGCAGAGGATCCCAATGTTGATGAGATGCCCGGTGCGCGTGCGGCCGATCCAGGGCATGAGGAACAGCACCAAGACGATGACGCCCGGGATGATGAACGCGCCCCAGACTTCCATTTCGCCGGGGAACCACTTCAGGAATTGGAACAGGAACAGGAAGTACCACTCGGGACGCGCGGCGTCGTAGGGATTGGCCGGGTCGGCGGGGGCGGTGAGCTCGGCGCCATGGAAGTGGATGGCCAGGCCGAGAACGACCGCGAGGACGGCGAGCGCAGCGACGCTGTCTTTCAGCACCTGGTCGGGCCAGAAGGTTTGATCCACGCCGCGATGCGGAATGCGGGCGTGGATGCCGTGGCGGCGGAACAGGGCCACGTGTAGCGTGAGGAACACCACAAGCAATCCGGGTAGTACGCCGGCATGCAATGCAAAGAATCGCGTGAGCGTGAGATGGCCGTACGCGCTGCCGCCGATGGCCAGCTTCTTGATGTCCGGCCCGGCCAGCGGCGCCTGGCTGGCGAGGTTCGTGCCGACGCTCGTGGCCCAGTAACCCTTTTGATCCCAGGGCAACAGATAGCCGGTAAGGGCGAGGCCTAGAACGATCAGCATGAGGATCAGGCCGAGGACGAAGTTCAGTTCGCGCGGGGCGCGGTAGGCGCCGTCCCACACGACTTGCAGGAAGTGGAAGGCGAGCAGCACCACCATTGCCTGGGCCATGAAGTGGTGAATGCCGCGCAGCAGCCAGCCGCCGTACATTTCGTACTGGATGTAGAAGACGCTTTCCCAGGCGGTCTGCGTGCTGGGGCTGTAAGCCATCCACAAGAAAATGCCGGTGATCACCTGCGTCATGAACGCCATGACCAGCGTGCTGCCCCACACGTATCGCCAGCGCGATCCGCCGGGGATCGGCTCGTAGAGCACGGCCTGCAAGACTTTCCGTATGCCGGCTCGATGATCGAGCCAGTCGCCCACTGCACGGCCAAACGAAATCATGTCGCCGGTATCCGTTCTTTTATGCCGGTACGGAAGTCGATGAATTCGACCCAGACGGACGCCAGTTGTTTGCCGTCCTTGGCAGCCTCCTGGCGGATTTCAACCGGCAGCGGGTCCATGCCGCGAGGTGCGACTTCGCCGTCGCCGCGGAGCCGCGTGCCGTCGACTTTAAAGGTGCTGGTGTGGCAGGGGCACTTGAAAAGTTTGTTGCCGGACGAGTAGCCGATGAAGCAGCCAGCGTGGGGGCACTTGGCGGTGAACGCGGTGGGCTTGGCTTCCCCCTTGTTGCGGATGAGATACACGGCGCCAATGCGTTGGGCGGGGTAGCGCGTCCAGGCGTCTTCGCGATCGGCGATCACTGGGAAGACCCGCGGCTGGCCGTCGTCGGGCACTTGATCTAGCAAGGCGACCTGCACCTTCGGCGATTGGCTTTTGCGAAACAGCGGCGAGAGGAAGGCGGCGACGCCGACGCCGAGCGGCGTGAGCACCGCGATCGTGCCGGTAACGACGGCCGCGGCCGCGGTGACGAACGAGCGTCGCGTCGGCGGCGGTTCATTGCCCCGCTTGATGGCGACCGGGGGGCCGGATGGGTTCGTGGGACTTTTCATTTACGCCTTTGACTAAGATCACTCGTGTTCCCTCCCCTTGGTGGGAGGGTTAGGGAGGGGTGATTGGAAGCGTGTACCAACTTCAACCCCCTCCCCAGCCCTCCCCGCAAGGGGGAGGGAGCCGGACAGAATTCATGAATTTGCCGTCAGTCGGGGCAGTCTTGCATACCGATGCGCAGGGCGTCAAGAATCGCGGGCTGGGCTTCGTCCATCGGGCCGTGATAGGTGATGCCGGCGGCGTTGCGGTGGCCGCCGCCGCCGAACTTTTCGGCGATCGCGTTCACGTTGAAGCTCGTGCGGCTACGGAGACTGACCTTGGTGACCTCCGGCTCCAGCTCGACGAACAGCACGGCGGTTTCAACGCCTCGCACGGTGAGCAGCATGTTGATCGCGTCTTCCGTGTCGGTCCGCTGGGCTCCCGTTTCGCGGAAGTCGGCCGCGGTCACATAGGTCCACAGCAGCCGGTTGCTGCAATCGGGCTTCACGTGGTCGAGAATGCGCCCCCGCAGGTGCAGCCGCGGCAGGCTGTGCTGCTCGAAGAGCTGCGAAAATGTTTTGTTGGGCTGCGCGCCGGCGGCCGTGAGCTTGGCGAGCGCGGTGAAGGTTTCCGTTTTCATGGAGTTAAACCGAAACCATCCGGTGTCAGTGGCGATGGCCGCGAAGAGCGGCTCGGCAATTTCCGGCGTCACCTTGACATTCAAGGCTTCGGCCAATTGCAGAATCAGCCGGCCGGTCGCCTCGGCCCGATCGTCCTTGAAGACCAGGGCCTTCATGTCGTCCTGACTCACGTGGTGATCGATCACGATGCGTAGGCCTGGAAAGTCGCGGAGCACGTCGCCCATCCGGCCAAGCTGCATCCAAGCGCTCGTATCGACGACGATCATCACTTCAAAGCCACGGAGCAAATCGAGCGTGATCGTCGAGCCGAGGACGTCGATGCGGTTGTCGGGGTCCATGAAGCGGATGTGCTCTGGCACCTCGTCGCCGTTCACAATGGAAGCGTGCTTGCCGAGGGATTGCAGAATGCGCGACAGCGCAACCTCGCTGCCGATGGCGTCGCAGTCGGCCCGCAGGTGGCTCGTGATCAGAAAGCGGCTATGCTGGTTGATGACTTCCAGCAGCGGCCGCCAGTCGATTTGCATGCGATATCCTTTGGTTTTTTGCCGCGAATCTCGCGAATCGGCGCGAATGAACACAACGCATTCGCGTCAATTGGCCTGATTCGCGGCAAGAATATTCCGCGCCTCGTCGATGTCGTCCTTGAGCTGGGCAACGAGCTGGTCTTTCGACGCGAACGTTTTGACGTCCCGTAGTTTAGCAAGAAATTCGACTTCCAGCGGCTGGCCATAGAGGTCGATTTCGCGGTCGATGAGGTGAATCTCGACTTTGTGGCCATGCTCGCCGAAGGTGGGATTGGAACCGATGTTCGCCGCCGCGGCAAAACTCTGGCCGCCCATCCACGCCCGGCAGGCGTACACGGCTTGCCCGGGCAGCAGCGTGTCGATCGCTTCCAAATTCGCGGTCGGAAAGCCTAACTGGGCGCCCCGCCCTGCCCCGTGCGTGACCATGCCGCGGATGCGGTAAGGATGCGTCAGCATGCGGGCAGCCGCCGCCACGTCGCCCGACGCGATCAATTGCCGAATCAAGGAGCTCGAGACAAGCTGGCCGTCGAGCGTCAGCGGTTCGACAATGTCGAGCGTCATGCCCGCCGCGACGGTGAGCCGCTTCAGCACGTCGATTGTCCCTTCGCGCTTGTGGCCGAAGTAAAAATTCGGTCCCTCGACCATCGCCTTCGCGGCGAGCGAGTCCACCACGATCTGGTCGAAAAAATGCTGCGCGCTGAGCGACAGCAGCTTCTCGTCCGTTGGATAGGCCACGATCCAATCGACGCCCAACTCATTCAGCAGGTGTGCCTTCCGCTCGGTCCACGTGAGCGGGGGCGGGCACTCGCTTGGCCGTAGAATGCGTACCGGATGCGGATCGAAGGTGAAAACGATCGCCGGGCCGCCAACGTCGCGGGCCCGTTCCAGCAGCCGCTCGACGATTCGCCGGTGCCCCAGATGCACGCCGTCGAAGTTGCCGATGGCGACCGCCCCGCCGCGGGCGGTTGCGGGAAGTTGCACAAGATGTCGGATGATCGGCACGCGCGGCGGCTCGCTGGCGCGGTGAAGTGCTTGCCCACGTAAAGCTGCGCAATTCCGCGATTATTTCGCCGCGACGAAGGCTGGTCAACGACGGCCGGCAGCGCCCAGCCTCCGCCTCTTTGATGTGTGCTTCGACGCTTCTCGACTCCGTATAATTCAAGTAGACGATGGGGCTTCAATAAAAGGAGAAGAGCCATGTCTGAATTTCAGTTATTTTTGACGGAGGAAGAACGCCAGTTTCTGGTCGAACTGCTGGAGCACTCGCACAAGGACAAGCTGGTCGAGGAACGGCGGACCGCCTTCAACACGTTCCGCGACATTGTCGTTGAAGAGGAGCATGTCATTGAGAGCCTGCTCGGGAAGCTTGGCCACCCGGCCGAGGTTTAGCGGGCGAGTTTGAGGCCGCCCACGCTCGCAGGGCCGCCTTGACGGCGCCAGGCCTGTCGCATCACAATAGTTGGCTTGGCCTAGCCGCACCGCGGTCGCTCTGCGCCCGTCCTTGGGGAACACGCCGGGCCATGCCAGCGTAGCTTCAATTGGCAGAGCACCGCATTCGTAATGCGGGGGTTGTGGGTTCGACTCCCACCGCTGGCTCTTTCCGAATGCCATGTTCAGGATTGTCCGCAGATGGCGCAGATGATCGCAGATAACGACGTGGATCGCCGCGATCCGCAAACTTATGCGATTATTGGAGCGTGCCTCGCGGTTCACAATGAGCTTGGGCCTGGCTTTCTGGAGTCGGTTTACCAGGAAGCGCTGGCAATTGAATTTACTCGCCGAGGGATTCCGTTCATCCGAGAACAAAAGCTCCCGATTGACTATGCCGGCGTTCGGTTAGTGACTCACTTTGAAGCCGACTTCGTTTGCTTTGACGAAGTCATCGTGGAACTTAAAGCAATATCCGCACTTAATTCAGCACATCAAGCGATTGTACTGAACTACCTGAAGGCCACTTCGTGCCAAAGAGCACTGCTGGTGAACTTTGGCGCGCCTCGGCTCGAATACAAAAGATTAATCTTTACTTCCCATCTGCGTCATTCTGCGTCATCTGCGGACCATCCTTCCTCTGCGGACGCCGAGGCGCTTTACTAGATCGCTGAGAGAAACAAAAAGATGTCGCCCGTTGCGGAATTTGATGTCCGGCAGACCGTTATTTCCAACAGCACGTTCGGCCCGAACGAGATCAAGCAGATCCAGCACGCCATTTCGGCTGATTATGGCAACTTCCGCACGCTGCGGGACGCCACCAATGAGCTGGCGCAGCAAAGCTCACGCACGCCAGCGGCTTCGGCCCGGCTGGGCGTGGCTCAGTATTTGATCGGCCGCTACTCCGATGCGACCCAAACGCTGAGCAATGCCGACGGCGGGGCGCTCACGAACTTTTATCTCGGCAAAGCGTACCTCGCGCTCGACAAGCACGCCGAAGCGCTCAAGGCGTTTGAGTCAGCCGAACGGTCTGGGTACAACAAGGATGACGTGTCGCTCGCGAAGGCCGAAGCGCTGCGGCTCAGCGGCGACGCGGCGGGCGCGCTCAAACTGCTCGATGGGCTGTCCGGCGCCGTGGAGCAGACGGCCGAATACCTTTACCAGCGATCAGCGGCCGTGGCGGCGCTGGGCGGCAATCCGGATGAAGTGGTAAAGCTTCTAGAGCGGGCGATCGACGTTGATCCCTCGCACCCCGGGGTGCTCTTCGGACTAGCGCTTGAAAACGACCGCCATGGCAACGACGACTACGCCCGGCAGCTTTACGAGCGGGCCGCCAAGCAGTTTCCCACCAACGTGGGCACGCTGTTGAACCTCGGCCTCTTGTACGAGGACATCGAGCACTTTGAGCGGGCCAAGCAGTGCTACCTGCGGATTCTCGACGTTTATCCGAATCACGAGCGAGCCCGGCTGTACTTCAAGGACGCGGATGCCTCGCGGGACATGTACTACGACGAGGAAGCCCGCCGCCGGCAGGATCGGCTCGCGCAGATTCTCAGCGTGCCGGTCACCGACTTCGAGCTGTCGGTCCGGAGTCGGAATTGCCTGCAGAAAATGGGCATCATGACGCTCGGGGATCTGACGCGCAGCACCGAGCAGGAACTGCTTTCCAGCAAGAATTTCGGCGAAACCTCGCTGGTCGAGATTCGCGAGATGCTCTCGTCGAAAGGCTTGGAGCTTGGCCAGTTCGCAGCGACGAAGTGGCAGGAAGAGCCGGTCTACGAAGCCACGTCGATGAGCGACGACGAACGGGCGCTTTTGGATCGCCCGATCGCCGACCTGAATCTGTCCGTGCGGGCCCGCAAGTGCATGGTGCGGCTGGGGCTGACGACGATCGGCGAGCTCGTCCGCCGCA
Organism: Pirellulales bacterium; assembly: GCA_025935855.1. GTDB lineage: Bacteria > Planctomycetota > Planctomycetia > Pirellulales > Lacipirellulaceae > Lacipirellula. The sequence goes on from JAICUM010000049.1 coordinate 12,040, forward strand.
CCGGCGACGATCTGCTGGAATGCAAGAACTTCGGCGTCACGAGCCTTAACGAAGTGCGCGAGAAGCTTACGCTGCACAGTCTGAAGCTCCGCGGCGATTGATGTAGGGCGTAGAGAGCCGGCCCATTCCTGGGCCGGCGTGCGAAGGCGACTTGGCGTCTACTGTCCTCTTGCCGTCAAAGATTCCGGCCGGGACGGCCGTGCTATGTATGGGTTGGCGATGCGCCTCTTTCGTTTTGAGCTCCAGCATCTGGACGGCCGCAGCGCCGCGCGCCGTGGCACGCTTCACACGCCGCATGGCGCCGTAGAGACGCCGGCGTTCATGCCCGTCGGCACGCAGGGCACGGTGAAGGGGATCGACGCCGGCCGGCTGGGCGAAACCGGCGCCGAGATGATTCTTGCCAACACCTATCACCTCGCCTTGCGGCCCGGTGAGGAAACGGTGGCGGCCCTCGGCGACCTGCACCAGTTCATGGGCTGGTCGGGGCCGATCCTCACTGACAGCGGCGGTTTCCAGGTCTTCAGCCTGGCCGAGCGCGTGCGAGTCACCGAACAGGGCGTCGAATTCCGCTCGCACATCGACGGCTCGTTGGTGAACATTTCGCCCGAGCGCTCCATCGACATCCAGCAGAAGCTCGGGGCCGACCTGATCATGGCGTTCGACCACGTCGTGGCCCTGCCAAACCAGCCCCACGTGGTTGCGGAGGCCACCGCGCGCAGCGTCCGCTGGGCCGAGCGCTGCCAGCGGGCCGCCACGCGCGACGATCAAATGCTGCTGGGCATCGTGCAGGGCGGGCTCGATCCGGAGCTGCGCCGCCGCACGGCAAGAGACATGGTCGCGATGGAATTTGCAGGCTATGCGGTGGGAGGGCTGAGCGTCGGCGAAACGCCTGCCGAAATGTACGCCTGCCTGGAAGCCGTCGTTCCGGAGCTGCCGGCTGACCGGCCGCGGTACCTGATGGGCGTCGGCCGGCCGCAGGACATTCTCGAAGGCATCGCCCGCGGGATAGACTTGTTCGACTGCGTGATGCCGACGCGCAATGGCCGCAACGCGCTGGTGTTCACCGACGCCGGCCCTGTGCGGCTGCGGAACGCCATGCACGAGTATGACCGCGAGCCGCTCGAACCGCACTGCCCATGCCCGGCCTGTCGCCACAGCCGCGGCTATTTGCGGCACCTGTTTCAGGCCGGCGAAATGCTCGGCCCGATCCTGGCCTCGATTCATAATGTGACGTACTACCAGCGGCTGGTGGCGGCGGCTCGCGAGGCGATTCTTGCCGACCGGTTTGGCGAATTCCGGGAAGAGAAGTACCGCGGCTGGGGCATCGATCCACGCGCCGGGGAAGTGCCAATGCCGGCTCCAGAGTAGCGGCGGTTTTTAACCGCCGCGTAAGATTCTGACCGCCCTGCATTCGGGCAATTTCGCGGTGGTTGAAAACCGCCGCTACCGAGCGGGTCAGACGCCCTTGTTCGTTGTGGCGTCAAGACTTAAGATGACCCGATTGTAGCCAAATTGGCCGTTTAAGCTGAAACGCGTGCCCGCCTTGGCAACGAAGTAATACCTCCAGCGAACAGTTTGAAAGCGGACTTTAGGTGATCAGCATTCCGACAACATTCTGGCTCCTGCTTGCCGAGGCGTCGGACGCGGCCAACAAGGTCGGCGGCAACGCCCCGGCGAAGCCCCAGGGCGCCCAGGGCATCTTCGACACGATGCTCCCTGGCCTGGTCATCGTGATGGTGCTGTTCTACCTGTTTATGATCCGGCCCCAGAAGGCCCGCGATCAGCAACTGCGTTCGGCCGTCGACAACCTGAAGGAAACCGATCGCGTGGTCACCATTGGCGGCATTTATGGCGTGGTGACCAACGTGCAGCGCGACGCCGGCACCGTGACGCTGCGGGTGGACGAATCCAGCGGCACAAAAATCCGCGTCAACACGTCGGCCATTGCCCGCGTGATCACGGACGAGGACAAAGCGGAATAAAGGCGGCCTGGCCGCGATCAATCGACACGAACCAATTCCAACAGACCAAGGTGCGCCCGGAGCCAATGACGGCGTCTCGCGCCTTTGAGCCAAACGAGTTAACGACAGGTTGTTGAACCATGGGTTTTGAATCATTCGCCGGCGTCTTCGCGGGAACTCTGATGACGAGCCGGCGCGCACTGTTGATGTTGCTGCTCACCTCGATTGCCGCCGCGGCTTGGGCGGCGGCGCCCGGCGACGCGGCCCTCGGCGATCACACCAAGGCCGGCGAATCCACCCCTACAGCCCCGTCGCCAGCAACCACGACCACCGGCCAGGGCGCCACGACCACTCCGGCGGACGCCGGCTCGACGTGGATCGGCCTGCAAAAAGTCGGCATCGTCATCGGCGTGTTCGTCGTGCCGATCATCCTCGGCAACTTTCTGGCAAAGCGGCTTCGCATGCCGGACTACGGCTGGAAGTTTTCGATCGCCATCGGCACGCTGCTGGCGGCCGCGGTAATCATCGCCATGGGCGAGATCAAGCTCGGGCCGGATCTCAGCGGCGGCATCACGCTTATTTACGAAGTCCAGCGCGGCGATCGGGGCGCGCCGGCCGCGCCGACCGCCGATCAAAACGGAAAGCAAACCTCGGGCGGCGACGCCGACGCGCTCACCGGCGATCAGAACATGGCCAAGCTGATCAAGGCCCTCATGCAGCGCGTCGATCCCTCAGGCACGAAGGAAGTCTCGATCAAGAAGTTTGGTGAGGGCCAGGTCTCAATCATTATCCCGAAGGCCGAAAAGTCGGAGCTCGAAGCGATCGA